>NZ_JBSFIE010000056.1:0-29191 GCF_053597395.1 Streptomyces sp. NPDC001415 | reverse complement strand
GTCCTGGAGCGAGCCGTTCAGGTCGTTGGTGATCTCGTCCGCGTGGTTCTTGAAGGAGTCGAACGCGGCCTTCCCCGCCCCGTTGAACTTCCCCTGCAGCGGCTCCGCGGCCGCCACCAACTGCCGGATCAGCGTGCCCAGATCAGAACTCGAACCGTCCGTGCTCTTCCCCAGGTCGGACAGCGTCGTGGACCCCATGTCGAACTTCACGCACACACCCCCGTAATCGTCATCTCCAGCGGGCTTCGGGCTTTCACGGGCTACCCCTGCGCCTCATACGCCCCACCGGACTAAGTCCATCTCTATCGAACGGGCGTTGCAGACGCAACGCGGTTCCGAGCCAAGCCCGCGAAGTCGAGCCATCCGCCCTGCTGGCCTCTCGAACGCGGTGCTCATAGCTGGTGGCCATCGTGACCACCTCCTCTACGACGCGCTGATCGTCCAGAAGCCCGAGCGGCAGGGGCGGTGCCTTGCCAGGCACCTGAGCAATCCGGCCATCGCCTCTCAAGCCGTAATCCACCCCGCCGCACGCTGATGCGGGTCCGGGGTGACGTCAGATCTGGCCCCTCAGGGCTTCTCCCTACCGTCGGCCTCCGCGAGGGTGTGCGCGACGAGGGCATTCGCGTGGCCGTGCCCCAGACCGTGTTCACTCTTGAGCCATCCGACCAGCTCCATGTGCTTGGCCAACGGCGAAGTACGGATGAGGTCCTTCCACTCGGCTATCGGCCGGCCGTACTTCTTCTCGATCGACGGAAAATAGCTGGCGGGACCCTTCACGCTGTCAGTCATGGCTGCAGTCTGGCACCCGCCACTGACAACGCCGCCCTCTGGAAGTCTCGACTGAGGCACCCGCTGTGCCGGTTCAGTCTGGATGGACGAGGCAGGAGGCCCCCGGCGTGGCCGGCACCACCACCAGTCCTGGCTCGGATCCGGCACCGCGCCCGAAGCAGCGGCCCCTCTCCGAGGAGTACAAACTGCGGACAGTCCCGAGTATCGCGCTGCGCCGTCCGGCGGAAAGGTGCGATCGCGCGCCCGCGAGCGGCTGTCCTACTCGCACGTCATCGCTGAAAACCTTCCGCGGTGAGCAGCGTGGCAGCGTTCGAGCCGAGCGTGGCCGAGCTGACGGCTCGCTGCGTTCCGAACGGGGAGGGTTGGTCCGCGTTCGGTGAGGTGCGGGCCTCTGGCGAGGTCACGATCTGCGTTGTTGCGGCCAGGTGCTGTATCCAGTCGGACGTGGCGATGAGCTACTCCTCGGCGGCCCACGGCTTGCCCAGGGTGATGTTTCTGAGCAGGATCCACGCGCGCAGACGGTGGGTGAGAGAGTCGCGATCGGCGATCGCCTCGGTCATGCTCGGAGTCCACGCTCTGACTGGGGCTTTGTCAGCAGGCGGGCGACCGGGGTCCCGATGGCAGCGCACCGCGCTGTCCGTCATCGTCGTGTCCTGGTCGTGCAGAACGGCGGTCACTGGTTTTGGCCTGGCCAAGTTGCCACAAGGTCGTCGTAGCTTGCGAAGTTGGGGCCGGGAACTGTCTCCGCGATCGGCTGACCGTTCAGCCAGCATATTTGCAAGGTGTCGCTCTCGGTGTCGAGCAGGCAGCACACTCCGCCGCTGGCAATGGTGAGGTCGGTGAACACTGCTCTGACGCTTGCGGACCGCTCGAACATGCGACTCATCCCCGTCGTAGCTGCGGTGAACTCCAGTAACGCGTAGCGGGGGTGCAGCCAGGACGCGAAGTGAACCGTGAGGTAGACGTACCCGATCGCAACTCTCCCGAGCTCATCCAGTTCCGGGTCGTAGGCGGTGCTGACGTATGCGCGCACCGCGTCGTCGAGGCCGAACATGATAGAGGTGTCGAGTTCAAGCGTTCCGCGTGTGGAGCAATCGAGTGGCTTGCTCTTGAAGTTGGAGGTGAACGGAACGGCGACCTGGTCGCCGCCGGGCAAGGTGAGCGCAAGCGAGGGCACTCGACGGGTTCGCGGCGCCAGCGCGGCGAGCTCGACCAGTGCGTTAGTGACGTTCTGAGCAGGCAGAAAGATCTCGTAGCTGTAGTCAAGCCCCATACGCCCCACCCCCCCACAGGCCGAGCCGAATCTTCCCATGGGATGTCCCCACGAGGCCTGGGTATTTTCCGGGGGAGGTGGCCGGTTTCAGGCTGCGTGGACTTCGGGCGTTCGATGAGGTGGCCGCGTTCGAAGTGGGCTCCTGCTCGGATGAGGGCGACGGGGTGGGGTACGTTCACGGCTCGCCAGCGGGGCTCGGGCGGCCTTGGCGAGCGTGAAGACCATTGCCTGGGCGGCAGCGCGGGAGCCGACTCCTTTGGCGACCTTGGTCCGCAGACGGATGGGGTGCGAAGGTCGACTCGATCGGATCTGTCGTCCGCAGGTGGGGCCAGTGCTTGGCGGGGAAGCCTCAGGCGACTCCATCAGCCCCCGGGGGAGACCAGTTCGCGGTGCACCACATTGCCTGGTGGCACGTCAACAGCCCTTCTGTGACGCTTCCTTGCTCACTTCTGCGCAGACGGCCAGCCCGGTGCCCAGCACCGCAAGTGCCAGACATTCGGCGGTCGGGACGTCAGTGTTCTTGTGTGGAGAACCCCAGGGTCCGTTGCCGAACTGCGAGCCAGCGAAGCCGAGTGTGCCCTGGATGCCGATGACCCAGCCGATGGACCCGACTACCTGCTTGGTGATGTTCGCGTTCATGGCTCCGCGGTCTCGCTTCGGTGGACCTTATTTCTCGTGGCCGAGTGGAATCGTCCGGCCCGCAACGGCGAGGCCAAGCGGGCCGGATCACAGCTGTCCAAGCTGTTGCGGCAAGTCATCGAGTCGGTCAACGAGACCTTCAAGTGCCGGCTCGACCTCGAACGGCATCGCGGCCGAACCCCCAATGGTGTGATCGTCAGCGCGCTCCAGCGCATGCACGCGCTGATCGCCGCTATCTGGCACAACGAGCACACCGGGCAGCCCCTTATACGATCGCTGACTGCATACGATTCCTGATCTCGTTGTCAGGCTGCGGCCGTGACGGGTGGTATCGCCTCATAGCACCGTCGTCACGGAGCCAGGCCCACAAGACATTCACGCGCTGCCGGGCAAGGACAGCCTGGGTGTGCCGCTTGCCCTCTGCGCGCTTGCGGTCATAAAAGCGACGCGATTCATCGCAGTAGCGGATGCTGACCAACGAGGATGCGTAGAAGACGCGTTGGAGACCGCGGCTGTATCTCTTGGGCCGGTGCAGATTGCCGCTGATCTTGCCCAAGTTACGAGGAGCTGGGGCGACACGGCGAACCCCGCGAGACGGTCAGGATGTACTACGTGGTGCTCGCGGCTCCTACTGTAATCAGCGGTCAGGCCGTCGTGAGGCACTGGGCGGCCAGGTTGGGGGAGCCGTCAAGGGCGACCCTACGGAAGCCATATCCGGTGTCTCTGGGCCTCCAGACCCTACAAGTGGCCTTGATCAACCCGAGCAAGAAGGTAGGACCCTACGAATGGCTCGCTCATCTCGATCAACAAGGTAGGGGCCACTGACGGCTTGAACCGATCATCTACGGTTTCGGCATGACGACTATGGAGCCCCGCCCCGATCTTCGGCCCCCCGGCCTGAACGCCGACGAGAAGACCACCCTGCTGACCTTCCTGGACTACCTGCGCGAGTCCGTCCTCGCGAAGGTTGTCGGCGTCCCGGAGCCGGCGGTCCGCACGGCTGGTGTCCCTTCCGGGACCAGTCTGCTCCAGCTGCTCAAGCACCTGACGGCCGTCGAGCTCAACTGGTTCGTCTGGGCCTACACCGGCGCCGACCGCGAGTGCTGGGAGGATGAGGGTGCGGTGTCCGCCGATGACACCGCGTCGGACTTGGCGGACGCCTATCGCGAGGCAATCGCCCGGGCCAACGAGGTCGCCCTCGCCTGCACCGACTTGGACCGCCCCGGCGCTCGCTCGCTGCGCGAGACCCCGCCGCCGTCGATGCGCTGGGTGCTGGTCCACATGATCGAGGAGACCGCCCGGCACGCCGGTCACGCGGACATCCTGCGCGAGCAGATCGACGGCTCGATCGGGCGGTGACGCGAGTGCGGTAAGTCAGGTGCGGTCGCACCGACCAACCAATGATGCGAGCCCTGATCGCCCACGACCACTAAACCCTGTGGAATCGATCTCTAGCCACCTCTGCATGTTTGCCAGCGCTCAACCCAGGTCAGCAACTCCTGGACAAGTCCGGTGCGTGAGGGACATGCGTCGACTCAGCGGAGTCGTCAGCGCGGATGGGGCCGTACAGCTGGGCCGCCTGGATGCGGGTGGCCCCGGGGCGTGGCGTTCCGTCACGCCGGCATGGGGCCGCCGCCTGCCCCGGGGCGAGGGCAGCATGGCACTCAAAGGCTGGGCCGGGTGGAGTGGTTCGTGTGGGGTGGCTGGCAACCACCGTGTGCACGGGGTCAGTTGGTGCGGTACACGCCGGCTGCCTGCGGTGCGGGAACGATCGGGGCGGGCCGTTGCCGGGTGGCCGGGGCGCGTGTCCGGTAGGTGAGTGGTGATTGACCGCGGCGGGGGTGGCTGCTGCAATGGCGGCATGTTCTCCGCGACGTTCCTGGTTATCAGGGCTCACATCGACTTCGGTCGGGTGTGGTCCGCCGCGTGTCGCTGACCGCGCACTCGACTCGCCAGGATCCATCCCTTTCGTCCCGGAGTCGCCATGCCTGACCGCACCCCCGGTATGCCCGTCCGCCTCGACCCGCGTGGGCCGCGCTTCGCCGCGCTGCTCACCACCCTTGTTCTGCTCGTGGTCCTGGTCACCGGCAGCGGTGTGCTGCTCGCGGGCCAGGCTGTTGTTTTTGCCGTCGGCGCGGTTCTGGGGCTGCGCTGGTCCCCGTACGGCTGGCTCTACCGTCGGCTGGTGCGTCCCCGGCTCGGGCCGCCGCAGGAGCTTGAGGACGAGCGGCCGCCGCGGTTCGCGCAGGCGGTCGGCCTGGGCTTTGCGGCTGCCGGGGCGGCGGGATACCTGTCCGGTGCCACCTGGCTCGGTATCACGGCGAGCGCCGCGGCGCTCGCTGCCGCCTTTCTGAACGCCGTCTTCGGCTACTGCCTGGGCTGCGAGCTCTACCTGCTCGCGGTCCGCAGCCGGGCCCGGCTGCGCCACGGATGAGGTCGCCGTGAATGATCTGACCGGACTGATGGTGGCCGCCGTAGTGCTCGCGGCAGCGACTGTCTTCGGGCTGGTCCGTGCCCGCAGCGGCGGCAGGCTGCGTGCGGAGGGCCGGGGCGACGTGCTGCGGTTGTCCTCCGGTGAGCTGGGTGTGGCGCTCGGCGAGCGGGCGACGCTGGTGCAGTTCTCGACGGCCCTCTGCGCCGCCTGCCCCGCGACACGGCGTTTGCTGGCCGGCGTGGCCGCCCAGACGCCTGGCGTGCGCCATGTGGAGATCGACGCCGAGACCCGGCTCGACCTGGTTCGCCGCGTCGACGTGATGCGTACCCCCACCGTGCTCGTCCTCGACCGCACCGGTCGCGTCGTACGCCGCGCCTCCGGGGCGCCGACCAGGGAGGACGTGGTTTCGGCGGTGGAGCAGGCCACAGCGGATTGAGAAGGCTTCCGCATTCTGAACGTGATCGTTCGGTTCCGGGCGGGCGAGCCCCGAACGCCGGTTGGTGGCAGGGGAGTTGAGGTGCTTCGGTCGTCAGTCTCGTGGGGGTTGTGGGTCGTCGGTGATCGGTTTGCCGGAGGCCCGGGAGGAGAGTCCGCGAGGGATCTGCTGGGCTCTGGTAGGGGGCCGAGCGGATGCAGACCGCGCTCGTATTGGTGGAACATGCGCGGGTGAGGCTGCCGGAGCGTGGGAGACGGTGGCCGAAGTCCTTGATGAAGAGTCCGTCAGGATGGCGAGTTGACCCGCAGTGCGGTAGCCGCCTCGATCGTTCCGTATCGGGGTGGGATGCCGTCGTTCAGGCGCTCGCGCGCGAGTACCCGTAGCCCTTGCGGATGCTGGCCGTGCCGGACGCCGCCGACGGGAAGCCGTCGGTGTGCTTACACGGAACGATCCAGCGCCTCGTGTGTCCAAGATCAGGGTCAAGGCCCGTGATCGCATGACCCAGGATCTCGATACGGCCTTGGCTTTCTCGCGGGTGAGTCTGGTCACGCGGCTTCCGGCGTCTACTACACACGGCCGTGATGAGAAAGGCCGCCCCGTGCCGGGGAAACCGAGGCCGTCGCGAGCCCTGCTACGACCTCGGGCCGTATCGGGACCATTGTGATCAGACTGCGCTACGGGCTAACGATGACCCTGTCGTGTCGGCCGCCGACGCGATGCTTCCCGGCGGCACCCTTTCCCGACGTGGGCATGTCGAACCCCGATCCGGTCGTGCCACGGCCTGGTGCGTGACCCGAATACAAGGAAGAAGGTGCCCCATGTCCAGTGTCGTTCTGCTCGCCCGTCCTGTGACCGGCGCCGTGTCGGCCGGAGTGGCCAGCCGGATGATGGCCTTCCTGGACTACTTCGCCGGAGTCTTCACCCTGCTCTCGCTGACCGCCGTGGTGACATGCGGGCTCGCCGCCACCGACCGGCTGGTGTTGACTCCCCGGATGCGGGTGGCCGTGCAGTCGGTGCACCGGGCGAGCGCCGTCGCAGCGCTCGGCTTCCTCGCCACCCACATCGCGGTCAAGATCGTCGAGCGGCACGCCGCTCCGCAGACCGCCCTGGCCCCCTTCACTGGCGGCACCGCCCTCGCGGTGAGCCTGGGCACCATCGCCACCGACCTGCTCGTCCTGATCACGGCCACCGGCGTGCTCCGCGGCCGGTTCGCCGGCATCCGCCACGCCTGGCTGTGGCGGGTGCTGCACTCGATGGCATACCTCTGCTGGCCGGTCTCACTGGCACACGGGTTGACGGCGGGGCGCAAGGCACATGCGTGGGTGCTCTGGGGATACGGCCTGTGCGCGGCCTTGGTGGCGCTCGCACTGATGGTCCGTGTCCTTTCCTACCTGGGCCGCCACCGGACCCTGAGCCGACGTCGGCGCGACGCCAAGGCATATCGGCCCGCCACCGTCCGTCCGACCGCACTGCCCACCCGGTCCGCAACCGGCATCCGCCCGATCGCCTGGACCGCCCGGTCCGCTGCACCGACGACAGCGACTCGCCGGTCCGCTCAGAGTGACGGCCTGCCCAGGCAGCCCAAGCACGCGAGACCAGCGTCCAGGCCGCTGTACCTGGCCCAGCCGGGGGGCAGCGAATGAAGAACGCTCCGCTGGAGCTGCCCGAGGCGCGCTGGCTGGATACTGCCCGGCTGACCGCCGGCCTGGACCGTTACCAGCGCCTGGACCTCGCCGCCCACACCCGTGTCCACCCGCCGCTGCGCCCACTGGACAGGGACGGTCTGCTCGCCCTCGCCGAGTCCATCGAGTTGTCCGGCCGCGGCGGCGCCGGCTTCCCGTTCGCCCGCAAGGCCCGGGCCACACTCGCCACCGCCGACCGCACCGGTGCGCCGCCCGTCGTCGTGGTGAACGGCGCGGAGGGCGAACCGGCCAGCGCCAAGGACAAGATGCTGCTCGCCCGCACGCCTCATCTGGTCCTGGACGGCGCCTGCCTGGCCGCGGCCGCGTTCGGCGCCGAGGAGATCGTGATCGGCGTCGCCGCGGGCAGCCCGGGCGAGATATCGGTCCCGGCCGCCCTCGCCGAGCGTGAACTTCCCTGCAAGGCCCGGACCGTATGCCTCCCCGAACGCTTCGTCTCCGGCGAGTCCGGGGCCCTGATCCGGGGCATCAACGGTCTGCCGGTGGCACCGGCGCCGCTGAAGGCCCGCGCGGCCGACGGCGCAGCGGGCGGGGTGCGTCGTCGCCCGACGCTGCTCTCCAACGCCGAGACATGGGCCCAACTCGCCATCGCGGCACGGATCGGGCCCAACGCCTACGCGGCCGTCGGCACCGCCGCCGAACCCGGCACCATCCTGCTCACCGTCAACCGGCCAGGTGCTGGTCCGCTCGTCGTCGAGGTTCCGACCGGAGCCCCGCTGGGCCAGGTACTGGACGCCTGCGGCCTCCAGCCGGGGATCGGCGTGCTGGTGGGCGGCTACCACGGTGCCTGGCTGCACCCGTCGGACGCCGTCGGCGCGCCTCTCTCCCGCGCCGGACTCGCCGGCCTCGGTGGAACCCTCGGCGCGGGCGCCATCGTCACGCTCCCCGACGACACCTGCCCGCTCGGCGAGTCCGCCCAAGTAGCGGCCTGGCTGGCGGCCGAGTCCACCGGCCAGTGCGGACCGTGCAAACGCGGCCTGCCCGAAGCCGCCGAGGCCCTGGCCATGCTGGCCGCCGGTGCCGCCGAGCCCGCAGTACTGGAGGACGCCCGGCGAGCCCTCGGCGCGGCCCAGGCCGGTGGCGCCTGCTCGCACCCGGACGGCACGGCCCGCTTCCTGCTCACCGCGCTGCACGTCTTTTCCGAGGACGTCAACGCCCACCTGTTCGGCCCCGGCTGCGGCCGCCCCGTACGCGGAGTTCTGCCCCTTCCGCCTGCTAAGGGCCCCCGGCTGGAGGTGGACTGGTCACGCTGCACCGGTCATGGTCTGTGCGCTGTGCTCACCCCCGACCTCGTTCGCCTCGGCCCGCACGGCTACCCCACTTCCACCACCATCCCGGTCGCCCCCTGGCAGGAGCACGACGCCCGCCGCGTCGTCAACCAGTGCCCGGCCCTGGCCATGCGTCTCCGGCGTCGCGGGCAAGTCTGAGTGCCTCAGCTGCTGACCGGAACAACGCACCGTGCTCCCGGACCACTGGCCGCCGGCCTGGGACCTGTTCCTGCCCAACGGCGAGGGTTGCAGAGCCCGGCCGATGGCCCCGCCGGGCGGTGGCCGGCCCGGCGATCCGGTCCTCGTGCTGTTTTTTACGAACGGAGCACCTCAGAGGCGGTGGGACGCGCGAGGGAGAGACCCCTCAAGCGGGCAGTTTCGTGTCGATGACGAAGCAGATTTCGATGACCTGGCCGGGCAGGGTCAGTTCAGTGATGCCCAAGACCGTGCTGGCCGGACGGTGGTCGCCGAAGTACCCCAGGTTGCCCTCCGCCGTCGCCGCGGCATTCCGCCGCAGGTTCACCACGTACAGGGTCTGCGAGACGACCTGGTTCCGGGTGGCGCCGTAGTGGTCCAGGTGTAGGAACTCATTCCTGGTCGGCATGACGACCTGCGGCTTCAGCGCAGTTCAGCAGACACATGAAGTCCCCTACCAGGCCTGGTTCAGCAGTCAGGGTGACGTCGGGGGCGTCAACCGCTAGGCCGTTTAGTCGGATCTCGCGAAGGTTGTCATACTTTCCGAATGGAGATGCAGGCCGTGGAGGCGGCGCGGCGTTGGCTGGCTGATCAGGGCGATACCCAGGCGCGTGATGGTTGAGTGAGCGACGCGGAGCCAGGTGTGCTGCTCACGGCGAACGATGTGGCGCACTCCTGGGCTGGCGAGGTATTCGCCGAAGACCTTGATACAGCCGACCAGGTGCGGTTGGCCTTCGGGCTCCTGGACCTCCTCGACGACTACTGGGTTACGTGCGAGATCCGGTTCGCAGACGTGAGCGCGGAGGGCCCCTTGCCGGCCGAGGTGCTGTGGGACGGCTACCGCCGGCGCCTGGCGGCGGACAGGGACGCCGAGGCCGTCACCTACTCGCTCTGGGTGGACTGGTTCGAGGACCGCCGTACTGCCGCGACGGCCTTCGCCGAAGTGCTTGGTAATGACATCGACCGGGTGGTGGCTGAGCGATCGGAAGCGCTGCTCCACCGAGCCCGTCGGGTTCTGGAGTGTTCGGGCCCGGTGCCCTGGCCGGTGAAGGAGCCGACGTACCGTACTGCCGTGGGGCTCCCCGCGCTGCACTCAGTCCTCTTTCAAGGCCTCCTGGCGAGTTACCACGACGTCTACGGCGACTTGGAACCGGCCGCCGCACTGGCCCTGCTCGACCAGTTGGATCTCCCGGCGAACACCCAGCATCTAGCGGAACTGCGGTACGTGCTCGCGGCGGGACACGAGAACCACCACAGTCCCCGCGCCTGGGACGAGGTGGTTCGCTCCTGATTCCGAGCCGCGAGTTCGGCAGACCAAAGAAGGATGCCAACCACGCAGATTCCCGGCTGATGGCGCCGCTTTGCTGACGTGCCGCTGAGATACGGGCCCGATTGCTGAGCTAGAGCAGTTCCCTACACGACGAGGGCGTCGCGGACGTCGTCGCGGGGGAGCATCGCGGCGAAGACGAGGCCTTCGGGGAGGGGATGTCGTCGGGTACGTCTTTGAGAGGCAGTGGATGACCATGTCGATGTTGCCGCGCTGGAGTTGGACGTCGATGGCATCGCCGTCGCCAATGGTGTCCACAGCCAGACCGAACTGGCCAGAGCCGGCGCCGCCGTGGTGCTGCCGGATCTCTCGGACACGACGGGCCTGATCGGGCTGCTGGAAGGCTTCGCATCCCGATAAAACGTCCCAGGACGTCCCCGGGCGGTACCCGGACGCGGTGACGCGGTCCCTGCTCGCTCAACCAGCATCAAGACTCTCACCAGGCAACACCAAGGGAGGCCCAGGCGATCGGGACGTCAACGGAATCCCTCGCATCCGCCAGCTCTTCATGTAGCTGCTGTACCGCGGCAACTTCTCCTGGCTGCACTGCTGTCACAGCAAACGAATCCAGCACGGCGACGCTTCCGCGTCGACAAGGTGATCCGGGCCGGGGCAGCGGTTCCGGTTCGACTTCGCGCCGAGCCGGGGGCGGGACGCCGTGCCGTGGACCGACTGCTATCCGGGCGACGCCCATGTCGACATCATCGGCATGGACGCCTACGACCAGCCGGAGGGCATCTCGTTCCGCGCCCAGGTCGTGGAGCCGTACGGGCTGCGGTCCCAGGTGGAGTTCGCCGCCCGGCACCGCAAGCCGGTGTCGTACCCGGAGTGGGGGCTCTTCCGCAACGGGGACGACGCGGAGAACATGCGCGGAATGGCCTTCTGGTTCCGCAAATACCGGCCCGTCTAACGGACCCTGACCGACTACTGCCCGCACGGCGTGTGGGAGTGCGGCGGCAATCCGGAGGCGGCCCGCGTCTATCGCGCGAGGTGACCGACGGCATCCCCATACGCCGGGGGTTGCGCTGTGTGGGGGTGAGGGCTGCGCCGGACGGGTTGTCTGTCGGCTGCGGCTCGCGTGGTCCAGGGGCCGCGTCGGCGCTGATCCCAATTATGCGTATCAGCATTTGATCATCCTCCGGTTTTTCCTGTTGAAGGGTCGCAGGCATGTACAAGTTCAAGGGTCCCGCAGCGCGGGCCGCTCTCGTCGTGGGTCTGGTCTCCGCGCTGGGCACGGGCTACGCGGCGTACGCCGAGGGCCATCCCGACGCGGGCTCGCCGCACGTCACGTCCGCCCATCCCTCCGGCGACGGGGAGAGGAGGACGCACGACACGGGCAAGGCGCATAACTCGGGCAAAGGGCACGAGGCCGCTCCCCGGCACCACCACGACAAGGGGCCCGAGGTCGCCCCCCGTCAGCACAACGGGCCACACCGGTCCGAGGCCGCTCCCCCGCAGCGCCACACGAAGCGCGCCGTCGCCGCCAAGTGGGGCGAGGAGCCGTCCGGCTACGGCGGTTACGGCGGACATGAGGAGCACGGTTACGGCGGAGACGAGGAGTACGGCTACGGCGGCCACGAGGAGCAGGGTTACGGCGCGCACGAGGAGTACGGCTACGGCAGCCATGAGGAGCAGGGTTACGGCAGCCATGAGGAGCACGGTTACGGCGACCATGCGGAGCAGGGTTACGGCGGCTACGAGGACTACGGCTACGGCCAGGAGACGCCGTCGTGGTCACCGGTCCCGACCTACACGCCTCCGCCACGGGAGCACACCCCGACCACGCCCCCGTCACGGGAGCACACGCCCACCTCCCCTCCGACAAGCGCCCAGACCTGGCCGACAGCGACCCCGACCCCGACCAACCCCCAGACCTGGCCGACATCGACACCGACCCCGACCAGCCCACAGACCTGGCCGGCGCCGACCCCGTCCGAAACCACGCGGGAGGAGTCCCCGGCCCCGACCGACACGTCCTGGCCGACCCCGACCTCGCCGACCAGCACCCCGCCGCACAGCCATCCGTCGACCAGCCACCCGATCACCCCCCCGGCCACCTGGGCGCCGACCACCATGCCGTCGTATCCGACCGGCACCCCGCACGAGGAGACCACCACCCCGCCCATGGAGACGACCACTCCACCGGAGGAGACCACGACGGAGACGAGCCCGTCCCTGTCAGCCCCGTCGCGCCTCGCGCACACCGGCGCCAACTCCAAGGCCTCGATCCTGCTCGGCGGGCTGAGCGCGGGCGCGCTCGTCACGGGGACGGCGGCGGTCGCGCTCTCCCGGCGGGCTTCGCGCGGCAAGTACGGGAAGTAGCCCGCACCGCGCCCCCATGGGTGCTGGCCGACCGACCGGAACCCGATCTCGCCCGCCTCATGCACACTCAACGAGGCGGCGGCGCTTCGCGCCCTGAGGCCGGTCAGCGCCATCGCCCTGCGCTGATGAAGCAGCTCACCCACCAGGTATTCGAAGCCCTTGACGATAAGGCGCGCGTTCCGCCGAGCCCGTGGTCTCGGGATACAGCGGCCGACGCGTGATCCTGCCGGGTCAGCAGGACCTGGCGCGGCTTCGCGGCGTGCAGCGGTGCGCGGGCTCTCGCCGGTGTCGCTGTCGATGCCGCCTCCAGGCAGTTGCCACCGGCTGTCCGCCTGGTAGGCGGGCTGGACCAGCAGCACCCGGTGCTCGGGGTCGGTGAGCAGCACGGTGGCGCCGCAGATCACCTTCGGGCGGACCGCGCGGTAGGACGCCGGATCCAGGGCGTTCGAATCTTCCAACGAGGCGCGCTCGGTCGGGGACAGCCCGGCGGGGGGAACCCGGCTGGACGGTCCCGGCGACCAGGTGGGCGATCGACCCCGCCCACCAGGCGGTCAGCGCCGCCCGCACCTGCCTGGCCTGGTGCGGAGTAAGCAGTTGGGTGGCGATCTCGGGAGCCTCCCACCGGACCCTGCCCGAAGCCGGGCACCGGGGCGTGACCGGAGGAATGGTGAGCGGGCCGACGAGGCGCAGGTGCACCACGGTGTCCGGCTCGTCCTCCGCGGCAGGCAGAAAGTCGACGGCCAACAGTCGGCCGAAGGAGTAACGGGTCTGCACGAGGGCTCCAAGGACGGTCAGGAGAGTTCGAGTTGGGTGGGCCGGGCTGCCCGGGGCGTTCTGGCCGCCACGCGCACGAGGCCGCCGAGACTGGAGATCGCACGAGGGCGGGCGGCCCTCGTCAACAGGCGGTGGAACAGCGCGGCGGTGACTGTGACGTCGTCCAACGCCCGGTGCCGACGAGGCGGCTGCGGGATGTCCTCGTGCGCGAGAAGCGCATCGAGGCTGTACGAGGAAAGGCCAGGCAAGACGTGTCGGGCGAGGAGCCTGGTGTCCACGACCGGAACATGTGCGAGCCGGGGGCAGGAGGCGCGGTAGCGGAACAGAATGCCTGCCTCCAGCGGCGCGTGGTGAGCCACCAGCAGCACCGGCGGTCCCGGCAGCGCCCCCTCCAGGGACCGCAGAACAGGTGGGGCGGGCAGGGCGTCGACCAGATCGCTGGCGGTGATGCCGGTCCGCGCGGTGTCTGCCGCGGTAAGGGGCGCGTGCGTGGGCGGCTTGATGAACGCCTCGAAGGAGAAGCCGCTGGCCACCGGGCCCCGGCCCGCTGCATGTCGAAGGCCGAGGGCGGCGACCTCGATCGGCTCCGGCGAATACCCCTTCGGGGTGGTGCCCTCGAAGTCGATCGCCACGAAGTGGGTGTCGCAGAAGTCCGGGTCCCCAGCCAGCGCAGACCCGAAAGCCACGGCGCCGGACGACCGCCGATGCTGATGATTCGGCATGCTGCTCACGCCCTCCAGATGCGGCGGGTGTGGGCCAGACGCAGGTTCTCCAGCATCGCGTGGGCCTGGTCGACGGACTCAATGTCCTGATGTTCCAGGCCCCACTTGAGGAGACTCACCGCATCCAGCGCCCCATACGCGTAGCAGGCGTTCAGCTCGCGGGGGTGATGTGCGCGGCCCCTGTCGGTTCTGCCGGCTTTGGTGTGTGGCCGTTCCCTGGGCTTCCGTTCTGGCATTCTCGACCTCCGCAATGGTGGGCTCGCCGAGCTGGGGCGTCGCGCTAGCCTGAAGGTCCCCAACAAGTGGGTTGATCTGGGGTGTTGGTGGTTCGGTATGTCCATGTTGGAGGAAGTGCTTTATTTCGCGGGTGCCGCTCTGTTAAGTCCCCTGGTCGGCGAGTCTGCTCCCCGCCCGCGCGGGGATGGTCCCTCCGTCGGGTGCCCGCACCCCGCCCCGGACAGGGCGCTCGCACTGGCTTCCGCATGCCAGCGTCGTCCGCGCAGGCCGGAAGGTCGGGCCTGTTCCTCCACCACTGACGCGATGGTAGGGAGACACGGGTGCGAGCACGGACTCGCTTGGCGTTGCTGGGGCTCGACACCCACGCGATCACCACGGCCGTCCCCCCCGCTACTTTCTGGATCCCTGGTTATAGGAGAGACATGACGACATGTCAGCTCCTACTGTCGCGAACCGGGTCAACACGCGATCCGGCAAAGCCCCGCCCTGGGGGAGTAGTCGGCCTCTCACACATCCGCCAACCCGGCTGAGCCCAGCCCCGCTCGTCCTGAGCGGAACTGGGCTCACCTCAGAGCTCCGTAGCCGTCCTCGTCAGGCGATTGAGGCGATCGACTTGTAGCCCCAGCCGACCTTCACCGGGTCGCCGTTGACGAGGCTGCCGGGCCGGGTCGGGTAGTACAGGAGGTCGCCGTTCTGGCCGTCTCCGGTGACCGCCCACAGGTCGGTCACGCCGTCGCCGTTCATGTCGCCGGGAGCGATGATCATCGGACGGTTGGCGCTCTGCCAGCCCTTGGCTCCGTACACGCCGGGCGTCCCGCTGACCAGACTGGCCGGCTTGGTGCCGCCGGTGTCCTCGTCCGCCTCACCGCGGTAGAGGTAGATCTTGCCGTCAGCGTCGTCGCGCGCCAGGAGGTCGAGGGGACCGTCACCGGTCATGTCACCGGGGGCGATGAGGGTGCGCTTGGCCCAGCCACTGTCGGCGATGGGGTAGGCCTCGTCGATGAATCCCGCCGGGTGGCCGGTCAGGAGCCATACGCTGTCGCCCACGCGGGCGAGCAGATCGGGGTGGCCGTCACCGGAGACGTCTCCGGCCCCGACGATCTGGTCGATCTTCGCCGTGTCCAGCTGGGACTCGAACTGGCTCATCTCCTGGCGGTTGTCGGTGTCGACGGCGCCGAAGCCGGTGTTCGGGTACATCCACAGCCCGCCGTCCGGATGGCGGGCCACCAGGTCCTCGTATCCGTCGTTGGTGTAGTCGCCGCGCCGCGTGATGAGCGTGCTCTGGAAGCCGCTCTCGGCCGCGACCAGACGGCTGCCGAATTCTCCCTTGCCCTTGCCCGAGTACATGTAGAGCTTGCCGCTGAAGTCGGTGGCCCACTTATCGGGGTCGCCGTCGCCGTTGAGGTCGCCGGGCTTGTCCTTCACTCCGGTGCTGGCGGCGTAGAAGAGGTACGCGCCGGTGTCGGAGCGGTTGCCCGCGCGGTCCTCGCTGAAGACGTACAGGACGTGCGGTCCGGCGTGGGACGGGGTGAGCTTGACGTCGACGCTGCCACCCGGCGCCGAGGGTGTGACGGAGGTGGTGGGGTTCTTCTGGTCGAGGCCGTAGACGTACTTCACGACGTCCTTGGCGCCGCCGTTGGCGAGGGTGAATGTGCCGGGAGTACGGGCCGGCGCGCCCCAGGTGCCGTCGTCACCGTTGGGGAACTCCTTGGAGGAGACGGCGGGCGGGGTGCTGGGCCGGTCCTTGTAGACGGTGAAGTGGCAGGGTGTGCCGCTCGGGGTCCAGGCCGAAGCCGTACGGCCGTCCTCCGCGCGGACCTGCCATGAGTACGAAGTGCGGTCCTTGAAGGTCGACTTGGGAATGACGATCTTGGCGACGCTGCCGCTGGTCACGGACACCGTCTTGTCGACCACGTTCCCCGAGACACCGGTCGGCCACATGATGAAGTGCGCCTTGACGGTCCCGCCGTCCGGGTCGGTGATCTTGGCGTGCAGCTGGACGTCGGTGTTGCCGATCGCGGGGTAGGGGTCGGCGTTGCAGGCGACGGCGGGGTTGGAGCCGTACGCCGTCGGGGCGTTCGGTGCCCGGTTGAACTCGACGATCAGCTTCGGGTTGCTGTTGAACTTCTTCCAGCTGTTGGTGTCCGACTCGTTGCCGGCCCGCAGGCCGAGCGTCATGTTCGTCCACTTCTTGCTCGCCGCGTCCTTGGCCATCGACGTGACGTTGAAGTCGACGCCCTTGTCCGCGCAGCCGACGCTCTCGTTGCCGTGCGAGAAGTTCAGGGACTGGATCTTCCGGCTCCAGTTGGGCTGCTTGTTCCACGTGGTCGAGGAGTTGATGCTGCCGGTGTCCCAGAGCTCCACGGGCTTGGCCGCGCAGGTCCAGGAGTGCGTGTTGACGATGGTGAACTGGGCGCTGATCACCTCGACGCCGGCCAGCTGCCGGGAGTCCATCTGGAAGAAGGAGCGGGCGGTGCCGCCGGTCTCGCGCTCGTAGCCGACCCGGGCTTCGGTGGTCTTCTTGCCGGAACCGCCCCACCCGGTGCCGTTCCAGAACGAGGAGTTGGGCGCGGGCTTGTAGGCGATGGTCCACGCCTGTCGCACGCCGCCGAAGGTGGGATCGATGAAGACCGGGTAGGACGTGTCCTTGCCGGTGAGCATGGACTGGTCCGGGGTCAGGGTGAGCTTGCCGCTCGCGTACGACATGTCCACATCGGCGCTGCGGACGCCGGGTTCGAGGTCACCGGCAGGGGCAGCGGCTTCGGGGGCTGAGCGCAGCGCGGCTGCCGCGGGGGCGGCGCCGTCGCCGGCGCGCTCGGAGGTCTGGCTCGTGGACGAGTCCCACATGCGCGGTGTGGCGGAGGCGAAGAGTTCCTGGCCTGCCGGGTTGAGTACGCGCAGCGTGCCTGCCTCCTTGTCCTCCTCGATGCGCAGCCCCTCGGCCTTGAGTCCCAGCTGGAACTGCTTGAGCTTGGGATTCTTGGCCGCCTCGGCGTTCTTGACGACGAGGACCTGACCCACCGTCTCGGTGGTGGCGCGGACCTTGAGGTCGACGCTGGGCAGCACCTCGGGGTAGGTGGCCTCGTTCTCGTCGAGACGCGGCTCGGGCAGCTTCTCCGGCCACTGGAGCGAGAGCTTGCGGCCCTGCTCGGTCAGCGTCGCGAGGGTGGTGTCGCCGCCGCCGGAGAACGTCACGTCCAAGGTGGTGGCCTTCGGCGCGATGCGGTTGCCCGAGCGCTTCAGCGTGGGGTCGACCGGCACCAACTTGCCGTTCTTGCGGGCGCGCACCGGCTGTGCGTGCTGGGTCAGGGTGAGGGTGCCCGACGGGTTGGCCGTCACCTCCTGCTTCTCCGTGCGCAGGGAGGGGACCTCCACCGGCTTGCCCGTGCTGCGCGCCCGGTCCAGCGCCTCGGCCTCCGTGCCGGGCTCGCCTCCGGGGCGGTCGGCGGCCTTCGCCTTGGACTGCTCGCCCGCAGCGAACGCGGTCGGCGCGAGCCCCACGCCGGCGGTGCCGACGATGAGCGCGAGTGCTCCGGCCCGCATGCGCAGAGCTCTGTGCGGTCTGGAGCGACCACCCCTGAATATCACGAAGTTTCCTCTCAATTACGGCAAGTGCGGGCAGCAGGATACTTGGTCATTTCTTTACTCAATCCGGAGGGGTCTTGTCCCTGGTTCGCCCGAAAGCAGCCAAGGGGGGCGCTTTGGGGATCTGTTGGCGCTTGATGTAGACAATACAAGCCCTTTACCTCACCTTTAGAGACCTTTGGGGGGTCTTATGTCCGCTTTGCGTGATTGGTGGCCACGACGACAGCGATGGAGATCGACCATCGCGGTGGTCTTCATGGCCCTGCTCGTACCACTGATCGGTACGACACCTCCCGCCCAGGCCAAGCAGGCCCGGCCCGATCTGCCCAGGCTCCAGCAGGACCGCCCCGTCGAGGGCAAGGTCTTCCCCGGTCGCTCCAAGAGCTCCAAGGCGCAGCGCAACGACGCCGACAAGCTCTGGCGTGCTCCCGACGCGAAGCTGCCCAGCGGCCACGCGAAGATCGCATTCGCGCCCGGGGCAGCCGCCCCGGCACCGGGCAAGAACGGCGCCGGCCAACCCGCCAAGGACGACAACGGCCTTGCGCAGGCAGGCGACTTGCCCGTCTACGCGGCGCCCGCCGAAGCCCCGGCCGGCCGGCGGATGCCGCGCTCGGCACCCGGCGGCACAGCTCCCGCAACCCTGGACGGCGTCCAGGTCGACATGCTGGACGGCAAGGCCGCCTCGCAGCTCGGCGCCAAAGGCCCGGTCGTCAAGCTGACCGGCACCGCCGAGAGCCCCACTGACCCGAACGCACCGCAGACCGGGAAGCCGGCAGACACCAACGCCGGCGAGAACACCGACGACCGCGACGGCAAGCCGAAGGCCGAGCAGGCCGACGGCGACACCCCCGCGAACGGGGAGGGCTCCTCCGGCGACACCGACGCCAAGGCTCCCGCCGAGGCGAGCGCCGCCCCGCAGCCGCGCTCCGCATCGGCCGCCGCCCGCATCGACCGAGCCACCCAAGCCACGGCGACGGCCGATGGACAGCGCGCCCCGCCGCAGCAGGACATAGCCGTCGAACTCGACTACTCCGCCTACGCACAGCACTACGGCGGTGACTGGGGCTCCCGCCTCAAGCTGGTCCAGCTGCCCGCCTGCGCCGCCACCGAGCCGGGCCGCGCCGACTGCGCCCAGCCCACCGAAATCAAGAGCGAGAACGACCTCGCCAAGCAGCGCCTGACCGCCCGCGTGGCACTCTCCGCGGGCCAGCCGCTGACGCTCGCCGCCGCAGCCGGCACCTCCGGAGCCGCAGGCAGCTTCAATGCCACCTCGCTGTCCCCGTCCGGCTCCTGGGCCGCGGGCGGGCACGCGGGCGGCTTCTCCTGGAACCACCCGGTCGAGACGCCCGACGTCCCCGGCGGCCCCGAGCCCGAGATCACGCTCGGCTACTCCTCCCAGGCCATCGACGGCCGTACGTCCTCGACCAACAACCAGTCCTCCTGGATCGGTGAAGGCTGGGACTACCAGCCCGGATTCATCGAACGCCGCTACCAGTCCTGCCAGCAGGACATGGGCAACGGCGCCAACAACAAGACCAAGACCGGCGACCTGTGCTGGTTCGGGAACAGCCTGACCGTCTCCCTGGACGGCTCCTCCAACGAGCTCGTACGGGACGACAAGGCCGGCACCTGGAAGACCGCCGACGACGACGGTGCCCGGATCGAGCTCAAGAAGGGCGCGGCCAACGGCGACGACGACGGTGAGCACTGGGTGCTCACCACCACCGACGGCACCCAGTACTGGTTCGGCCTGAACCGGCTGCCCGGCTGGAGCGCGGGCAAGCCGGAGACCAACTCCACGCTGACCGCCCCCGTCTTCGGCAACCACCCCGGCGAGCCCTGCTACAACACGGCCTTCGACAAGTCCGCGTGCACCCAGGCCTACCGCTGGAACCTGGACTACGTCGTCGACCCGCACGGCAACGCCATGAGCCTGTGGTGGAACAAGGACACCAACCACTACGGCCAGCTGGGCAAGGCCGACAAGCCGGTCCGCTACGACCGCGACGGCTACCTGACCCGGATCGACTACGGCCAGCGCGCCGAATCCCTCTTCTCCGAGCAGGCCCCGGCCCGCGTCACCTTCACCACCGCCGAACGCTGCATCCCCTCCAAGGACTTCGACTGCGCGCCCGGCAAGCTGACGAAGGAGAACGCCAAGCACTGGCCGGACGTCCCGTTCGACCTCAAGTGCGACGCGGGCGCCAAGTGCACCAACAAGCTCTCGCCGAGCTTCTGGACCACCAAGCGCCTCACCCAGATCACCACCGAGGCCCTGGTCGGCAACTCCTACGCCAAGGCCGACACCTGGACACTCAAACAGTCCTTCCCGCAGACCGACGGCACCAGCCCCGCACTGTGGCTGGCCGCCATCGACCACACCGGGCACGGCGGAGGCAAGGACACCGCCATGCCCCCGGTGGCCTTCACCGGCCAGATGATGGACAACCGCGTCGACGGCTTCGAGGGACTCGAACCCTTCTCACGCCACCGCATCAGCGCGGTCAACACCGAACACGGCTCGACGGTCGGCGTCACGTACTCCGAGCGCGAGTGCTCGGCCATGCCCGGCAAGCAGAAACTGCCCGCGTCCCCGCAGGACAACGGCATGCGCTGCTACCCGATGTACTGGACGCCGGAATGGGCCGACAAGCCCATCCTGGACTGGTTCCACAAGTACGTCGTCACCGAGATCCGCGAAGAGGACAACGTCACCGACGCCCTGCCGAAGGTGACCGCGTACGAGTACCTGGGCTCCCCGGCCTGGGCGTACGACGACAGTGAGCTGACTGAGGCCAAGCACCGCACCTGGAGCTAGTACCGCGGCTACGGCAAGGTCCGCACGTACACCGGGCGCGGTGGTGACGAGGGCAAGCGCACCATGACCGAGGAGCTGTACTTCCGCGGCATGGACGGCGACCACCTGCCCGACGGCAAGAAGCGCAGCGTCCAGATCACCGACTCCGAGGGCGGCAAGACCGCCGATCTGCCGCAGTTCACCGGGCAGTTGAGGGAGAAGCTGACCTTCCTCGACGAGGGCGGCAAGCTGGAGTCCGCGACCAAGAACACCCCGGTCTCCAACGTCACCGCGGTCCGGGCCCGCAAGGGCACGACGCCGCTGGAGGCCCGCATGGGCCACCCCGAGACCACCGAGGAACGCGAGCTTCAGGCCGACGGCAGCTGGAAGCGCAGCAAGGAGACCACCAGCTACGACGAGTACGGCCAGCCGGCGCAGACGCACGACTTCGGCGACGTAGACGACCCGGACGACGACGCCTGCACGACGATCTCGTACGCCCGCAACACCGACAAGTGGATCCTGGAGCACGAGTCCCAGGAGAAGACCGTCACCGGCGCCTGCGGCACGGGCGGCGGCGCCACGGTCTCCGAGACCCGCACGTACTACGACGGCGGAAAGCTGGGCGCCGCACCCACCAAGGGCGACATCACTTCGGTCGAAGAGATGACCGGCGACGGCCAGGGCCACCAGGTCGCCGAACGCACCGAATACGACCTGTACGGCCGCCCCACGGCCAGCTGGGACGTGGACGGCAACAAGACCACCACGGCCTACACCCCGGCCAAGGGTGCGATCCCGACCAAGACGGTCGTCACCAACCCGCTCGGCCACACCGAGACCACCCACTCCGATCCGACGCTCGGCATGACCATGGCCGTGGTTGACGCCAACAACCGCCGTCGTGACATGGAGTACGACGGGCTCGGTCGGCTGCTGAAGGTCTGGGACATCAACCGGGACAAGGCCAAGGGCCAGTCCCCGAGCGCCGAGTACGAGTACCGGATCACCAAGACGGCCCCGTCGACGGTGAGCACCCGCACGCTCAAGGACAACGGCGAGTACGCCACCGCCGTGGAGATCTACGACGGCCTGCTGCGCCAGCGCCAGTCCCAGGACCCGGGCCACGGCGGGGGCCGGCTGATCACCGACACCCTCTACGACACCCAGGGCCGCGTCGCCAAGAGCAACGACTCCTACTTCGCCGACGGCGACGTCAGCGACAAACTCCTGATCGTCGCCGACAACAAGGTGCCGCACCAGACCGTCATCACCTACGACGGCCACGGACGCCCGACCAAGGAGACCACCCGCCGCTACGGCGACGACCAGCAGACCACCACCGCCGAGTACAAGGGGATCAACGAGTCGACGGTCTTCCCGCCCCAGGGCGACACTGTCAAGACCACCTTCACCGACAGCGAGGGCCGCACCACCAAGCTGCGCGAGTACACCAACCCCGAGCGCACCCAGTGGAATGACACCTCCTACGAGTACAACCGCAAGGGCCAGCTGACCAAGGTCACCGACCCCGACGCCAACCACTGGACGTTCGAGTACGACGCCCGGGGCCGTCAGATCAAGGCCACCGACCCGGACGCCGGCACCACCACCACGACGTACGACAAGGACGACCGCCCGGTCACCGTCACCGACGCCCGCGGCAAGAAGATCTCCACCGTCTACGACGCCCTTGACCGCCCCGTCTCGCTCCACGAGGGCGGGACCGACGGTTCCAAACTCGCCGAGTGGAAGTACGACAGCCTCCTCAAGGGCCTGCCTGCCGCCTCCATCAAATACGCGGGCGGCAAGGAGTACCGAAACGAGGTCACCGGTTACAACCAGGCCTACCAGCCCACCGGTTCGCAGATCGTCATCCCCGAATCCGAGGGCAGGCTCGCGGGCACCTACGCCAGCGAGTACGGCTACACCCAGGGCACCGGTCTGCCGTCGTGGACGCAGCTCTCGGCCACCGGTCCGCTCGCCAAGGAGAAACTGGCCACCCGCTACAACAGCGACGACCTGCCCACCCTGATGGCCGGGCTCTCGGTCTACGCCTCCGGGCTGCAGTACTCCGCCTCCGGCGAGCTGCTGCGCAGCGAGGCGGGAGTCCAGGGCAAGAAGGTGTACTCCACGTCGTTCTACGACGAGCACACCCGCCGCCTGAGCCGCACGGTCCACGACCGCGACAGCAGGGACAGCGCCAACAGCCGCATCGACGACACCAATTACGCCTACGATGCGGCCGGCAACGTCACGAAGATCGCCCGCATTCCGGGTGCCTCGATGCCGGACAAGGGGCAGAGCGACACCCAGTGCTTCGCCTACGACGCGCTGCGCCGCATGACCGGAGCGTGGACCTCGACCGACGCCTGCGCCAAAGCCCCGTCCACGGCGAACGTCGGCGGCCCGCAGGCCTACTGGCACAGCTACAGCTACGACGCGGTGGGCAACCGCACCAAGCTCGTCGAGCACGACACGAGCGGTGACACCGCCAAGGACGTCACCCGCACCTACAGCTACCCGGGCAAGGGCAAGGACCAGCCCCGGACGCTGACCAAGGCGGAGTCGAAGGGGCCGGACGGCACCACGGCGCACACCTACGCCTATGACGCCGCAGGAAACATGACGCTTCGTCAGGTCGGCGGCAACATCCAGAAGCTGTCCTACGACACCGAGGGCAACCTCGCCAAGATCACGGAAGGCGACAAGACCACAGAGAACCTCTACGACGCCGACGGCGAACGCCTCATCCATCGCGCCGCCGACGGCAGCACCACGCTCTACCTCGGTGACACCGAGCTGACCGTGGACAAGGACGGCAAGCAGTCCGCCGCCCGCTACTACGAGCACCCGGACGGCGCCGTCACCGTACGCACCGCCCAGGACGGCGACGGGACCAACGGCAAGGGCAAGCTCAACCTCCAGCTGACCGACCATCACGGCAGCGGCACCACGCAGGTCGGCCTCGACCAGGAGGGCCTGCCCGTCGAACGGCGCCAGCTCACGCCCTTCGGTACGAACCGTGGAGCCAAGCCCAGCAGTTGGGCCGGCAACCGCGGCTTCGTCGGCGGCCGAGAGGACGAGAACACCGGGCTCACCCAGCTCGGCTCCCGCGAGTACGACCCGGCCACGGGACGCTTCATCTCCGTGGACCCGGTCATCGACTTCGGGATCCCGCAGCAGATGAACCCGTACGCCTACGCCAACAACGCGCCGGTCGCCGAGTCCGACCCGGACGGGAACTTCTTCCCCATCCTGATCGGTATCGCAGCCCGCATCGCGGTCCAGGCCGCCATCCGCGCCGCGGCCCGCGAGGCCGCCAAGCGCGCCGCGATCGCCGCAGCTAAGGAGGCGGCCAAGCGCGCGGCGGCAGCCGCTGCCAAGCGCAGGGCACTGGCCGAGGCCGCCAAGCGTGCCGCCGCGGCTGCGGCCCGCAAGCGGGCCGCACAGCAGGCCGCCGCCAAGGCGAGGGCGGACGCCGCCCGCAAGCTGGCCGCCCGAGTGGCGAAGAAGGCCAAGCCGCGCACGGCCGCCAAGTCGGCGCCCAAGCGCTCGGCCAAGTACCGCGCCGCACCCAAGCAGAAGCCGAAGCCCAAGCCGAAGCCCCAGGCCCGGCCGAAGCAGACCCCGAAGCCGAAGCAGGCGAGGCCGCAGGGCTCCAAGCAGATCAAGCAGCACATACGACAGGAGATCAAGCAGGAAGCCAAGGAGCAGGCCAAGGACAAGGTCGTTGAGGCCGCGCGGCCGAACCAATCGAATACATCGCAGGCGCCGCACAATCCGGGCTACTCCTCGACCCAAGGGCACCAGCTCAATGAGCACCTGGGGCAATGGCAAAGGTACGGTAAGGACGGGGTTCGCGACCTTTCCGACGGTAGGATCCGTTACTACGGAGAGGTGACTCCTGCCAATAAGCCGGGAGAAATGATCGGACGACGTGTCGTGCGCGAATGGAACCCGAGGACCGGCAGCAAGCGAACCTGGCATGAAACACTCGACCAGAGTGGAAGGATCCGCCAGGTGCGACCTGACATCAAATTCACCGGCGGCAAGAAAGTTCACTACGTGTTCGACAAACTCGGAAAATTTGTGAGGACCTGGTGATCGCATCAGACCCTTCGGTCCCGCTGATCCAGGACCTGCTCCGCGGCCTCATCAACGGCAGCATGGAACGGGAGGACGTCGCGGACTGGGCCATGGAATGGATCACCGACCATGAGGGCGAAGTGACCGATCCCAAGGTCTGGGACGCCCTGATCCAACTATCCGGAGCCGACCTCAAGGACGCTCCGGATGAGTACTTGCACGGAGCGGACGACTTCTTGGCCTGGCTGAAACAGCTCTCGCCCGGAGAGTAGCCAGAGGGTGCTGTCCCTCAGCTGACAGCACGGGTTGATGCATCGTCATCTCCGACCGGTGCGGCGGCCCTCCCCGCCGCACCGGTTCATCAGCTCCCCCTGGCCCATACGGCCTGTGGCAGGCAGTGATTGCCGGCGTCCAAGCTCGCTGTAGCGAGACGGCCCGATGCCGACGAAGCGACGCTGCGGCACATGCGCTCATCTCTGAAGCGAAAGCCGCTCTGCTCGGGCTCGTTGAGCATTACGCGTCCGAGGAATGGCTCTCGGCCGACGGCGATCGAGGCAGGCTGCTGATGCCGCGCGCTGATTTCCGCTGATACAAGCTCCGCCCCGGCTTCCCAGCCCGCCGCAGTTCCTGTGCGCGGGCCAGGGGCTGGACGGTCCTCACACATTCCACAGGCGTGGTGGGGGCGCCTGCCGCTGCCTCAGGGTGCGATCTATCCCCTTCAGATGGAGTGGCGCCGCCCCCGGCAGCCCACATACTTCTCTCAAAAGAAAGAAGCACCACAGCTATGCGCTGCACATTGAAGTCCGGTTCGTTCGTAGCCGCCGGAGCACTGGCGATTACGTTGCTGACCGGATGTTCTGGCAACGCCGCCAAGGACGAATTCGAGAAGCTGGACGCGAAGGAATTCGAGGTCGTCTACGAAGTGACCGGCGACGGCGTGAAGACCTTGATGTACGAAGAGGGCGGCAAGGGGGAGATCTCCTCGGAATCGGTCGACGATCCGAAACTGCCGTGGAAGAAGAAGCTCACCATGAAGGGCATAGCCACCGCGCCCAACGTCAGCCTGATCCTGGGGGAGAAGGGCGGCCAGGCGGACTGTGTCATCACCATCAACGGCATGGAAGCCAAGCGGGCCACCGCCAAGGGCGAGTTCGGCACAGCCAGTTGTGTGGCGGTCTCGCCCGCCGGGAAGTCCGGGTAGCCATGACGGGGAACGACATGGAGGACGGGCGCACCGCCCGGGAGCGGATGCGCGCGGAACGGGATGCGGCGGCGAGGCGGGTCCGGCTGCGCAGGAGCGGTGTGATCACGGCAGGGGTGGTGACCGCGGCTGCCCTGGCGACCGCGTACTTCACCACCCGGGCCCCCGAGGACGAGGCCGCCGGAAAGCCCCTGATCGTGCCCGCCAACACCGTCGGTCAGGACCGGACTTCGGTGGCGTACGGCATGCCGGATGCCCGGCAGACGCTCACCGTCCGCACGGCACTGGACTGTCCGTCCTGTCGGAAGACGGAGGAAGCGCTGGGGCCGACCATGCGTGCCCTAGCCGACCAAGGCGCCTACGGAATCGAATACCAGGTTGCCCCAGCACCGGATGGCGGCATCGGCAAAGAGTCCCGCCACGCGACCAACGCGCTGGGCGCCGCGGCCAACGCCGACGCCGGAAAGTTCACGCGCTACCTCAGCCTGCTGCTGGCCGAAGACACGCGAAGCATCTCGGACGACGGACTGCTCAAGCTCGCACAGAAGGTGGAAGGGCTTCGAAGCCCGGCCTTCGACAAGGCAGTTCGCGAGCGTACCTACCTACCCTGGGTCAACAAGGTCACCACCGCTGCAACTCTGCCCTCAAGCGCGGGCCGCCCCGATCTCCCCGCGATCGAACTCAACGGCACGCGGCTCTCCCTTCGTGCGGCCAATGGTGAGCTGCTCACCCCGGAGCAGTTCACCGGCAAGGTTCGAGATCTGACCCAGGACTAACGGTTTTGGGGGTGTGTCCAGTCAACGGCCCTGGCTCAGGTGAGCCAGGGCCGTCAACCTTACGGACGCGTGGGGAACCCGATCTCCTCGTCGAACAGTGCGTGGTGCTGAACCCAGTAGTAGAGCCGGCCTGAGCCCCCGGTTGAAGAGGTTCCGCTGTGCGGCGGCGTGCCAGTCTCTGTGGTCGTCGTCGAGCCTGCGCCGGGTGTGCGACTTTCGCAGTTTCACACGCGCCGTGCGTAGGTGAAGCGGCCTGGGAGTCCGCGCCCGCGGGGAAGGACACGGACGACGGTCAGCCGGGGGGATGGCGTGTCGGCGGGTGCCGCGTCCCGAAGCCGGTCATGGCGCTCGTACAGGTCGCGCAGCAGCCGGGCGCGGTGCTGAACACCGCGCAGTGGGTTGAACTCATTCCTGGTCGGCATGACGACCTGCGGCTTCAGCGCAGTTCAGCAGACACATGAAGTCCCCTACCATGCCTGGTTCAGCAGTCAGGGTGACGTGGTTACGTGCGAGATCCGGTTCGCAGACGTGAGCGCGGAGGGCCCCCTGCCGGCCGAGGCGCTGTGGGACGGCTACCGTCGGCGCCTGGGACGAGGTGGTTCGCTCCTGATTCCGAGCCGCGAGTTCGGCAGACCAAAGAAGGATGCCAACCACGCAGATTCCCGGCTGATGGCGCCGCTTTGCTGACGTGCCGCTGAGATACGGGCCCGATTGCTGAGCTAGAGCAGTTCCCTACACGACGAGGGCGTCGCGGACGTCGTCGCGGGGGAGCATCGCGGCGAAGACGAGGCCTTCGGGGAGGGGATGTCGTCGGGTACGTCCTTGAGAGGCAGGGGATGACCATGTCGATGTTGCCGCGCTGGAGTTGGACGTCGATGGCTTTGACGAAGAGTCTCTTGACGCCGAGTTGGGCGAGGTCGCCCTGCCACATGTCGGCTTCGGTCTCGATGGGGACGGTCTCAGTGGACGTTAAGTCTGTTTCTGGTAGCGGCCTCGTCCGGGTTGGGTGAGGAAGCCTTGGCGGGTGAGGCGTCCGAGGCGGCTGCGGGTGATGTTGACGGTCGCTTCGTCGGTGGGCATGCCGAGGAGTTCGGGCAGCTCACGGGCTCTGAACACCTGGCCGGGGTGCTGGTTGAAGGCGTTCACGATGGCCTGGTAGGCGGTACTCGTCTCGGGCGGGCCGGGTTCGGTTCCTGCCGGCGCGGCCTCCGCGATGACCTTCCGGGCGGTGTCCAGGTCCGCGAGTCGGGCCTCGGTCTCGGCCAGGGCGGCGGTCAAGTGCTCGATCTGACCGCGTAGTTCTGCGGATCGGTCGGTGACCTCGTCGTGCTGGGCCTGGAGGCCGGCGAGGAGTTCAGCGACGTTCACGCGGCCAGCCCGAGGGTGTCGCGCCAGGCCGGGGTGGGTGTGGTGAGGCGGCGGGTCATGTTCGCCGTGGAGGCCCAGTAGACGCGTGAGACGGAGGTGTCGGGCCGGTGGTCGTACTCACGGGCCAGACGCCGGTGCTAGCAGCGGCGCGCCGTTGGTCTGCTCCACCGCCCACCGCTTGGGCTGCGGGACAAAGCCCTTGCCCTGGTCGTCGGGGCTGCGGCGGACGACCTCGACGGTGATGTCCAACAGGGCGCCGTGGATGATGACTTCGTCCTTGAAGCCCTGGTCCACCAGGGCCTTCTCCAGGCGCATCCCGCACCGCTCAGCTGCCTGGTCGAGCAGGGCGGTGCCGGCGGCGTTGTCGTGGGCGGAGGCGGCCAGGACGACGACACCGATGATCAGCCCCAGCACGTCGACGGCCAGCCCCTGCTTCCGCCCGGACACCTTCTTGTTCGCATCCAGCCCCGTCGTGGTCCTTGGGACACCGGCGGCCGCGCGCACGGACTGGGTGTCAAGGATCACGAGGGACGGGTCCTCTAATCGGCGGGCCTTCTCCCGCACCTGGCAGCGCAGGAGTTCCTGGATCCGCTGGTCAAGCCCGTCCTCGCGCCACAGGCCGAAGTAGTAGAACACCGCGGACCAGACCGGCAGATCGTGCGGCAGGTACCGCCACTGACACCCCGTCCGGTTCTGATAGAAGATCGCGTTCACCACCTCCCTCAGGTCACAGGTCCCAGGATCTCCGGTCGCCGACCGCGCCACCCGGCCCTGTTTCCAAGCCGTGATCATCGGCTCGATCAACGCCCACTGCTCGTCCGACAAGTCGCTGAGGTACGGCTCTCGCTCCATGCCCCGCATCTCGGCATGGACATGCCCAGAAATTGGTGGACGTGGCGATCGGTACCACGATCGAGCGATCACGAACCAAGGAAGATCGGACTTAACGCCCACTCAGGGCTGGTGTCATGCCGTCAGCTGCCCGGCATACCCAGCCGGGCCTGGATCCGACGGAGACCCCCACATGCCTTCAATACGCCAATTCGCCCCCGTCCTTGGTGTGTTCACCCTCGTTGCCGGCGCGCTGACGGTCGGTACGGCCAGTGCCCACGCCACTCCCATTCCCCCATCGCGAGCGTGGCTTCGGCAGTAGCTGTTGCCCGTACTCAGAGCCTGTGTCTAAACCCCGCCCGGGCCCGTGGCGCCTGGCACGCACTCCCCCAAGGCCTTAAGGGCCAGGGGGGACCCCCATGCCGCGT
>NZ_JBSFIE010000055.1:0-29886 GCF_053597395.1 Streptomyces sp. NPDC001415 | reverse complement strand
TCCAAGGTGGACCGGTCGGCCGCCTACGCGATGCGCTGGGTCGCCAAGAACGTGGTGGCCGCGGGGCTTGCGGCGCGCTGTGAGGTGCAGGTGGCGTACGCGATCGGCAAGGCGGAGCCGGTGGGGCTGTTCGTGGAGACGTTCGGTACCAACACGGTCGACAACGAGAAGATCGAGACCGCGATCGGCGAGGTCTTCGACCTGCGCCCGGCCGCGATCATCCGCGACCTCGACCTGCTCCGCCCGATCTACGCCCAGACCGCCGCCTACGGGCACTTCGGCCGCGAACTCCCCGACTTCACGTGGGAACGCACCGACCGCGTCGAGGCCCTGCGCCGGGCCGCGGGCCTGTAGCCGAAACGGCATCCCCACGAGGGCCCCGGACCGGGTTCGGTTCGGGGCCCTCGTGTGCTCGCTCCGGCAATCCGGTCATGACTCCGGGGGCGGGGTCTCAGCCGGGTCCTCGGGCATCCGGCCGTCGAAGCGGTATTTGATCTCGGCGGCGGCTTCGGTCTTTCCATGCGCCTCGGCCACCTTCACCAGGTGCTCCGCGAACAGGGCCAGGTCGGGGTCGTGCGGGCCGAAGCCGAACCAGGCGATCACGTCATCCAGCCGATGGCCAGGCTCCGCCTCGGGGGGCTCCTCCTCCCGTTCCTGGGCGGTCTCCGGACCGAGCGGGCCCTCCCTATCGAAGTCCGGCTGGGGTGGAGCAGGGGTAGGTACCAGATGCTGGAACTCCGGTGCGACCTCGTCGTTGTTGGCTGCGGCAGTGAGCCTGGCCAGGACTCCGATCCGGTCTACGGTCTCCTCGATCCGGTCCTCGTTGCGCGACAGCCACCACACCACCGCGCTGCCGGTGTCCTTGAGGACGTCGCCGCCCAGATAGTCGCGCTTGTTGCGTTCATGGTTGCGCTCGTGCTCCCAGACGTCCCGCTCCTTGCGCACGGTCGAGAGTTTGGCCAGCCGTTCCAGATCCGGATCGGGAAGGCAGAGCGAGACGTCCAGCGCCATGGCGAGCAGCCGTCCACTGGAATCCTGCTGCATCGTGGCGAGAGCGCCGTCGAGCCGGTGCTGCACCAGCGCGCTCCGGGACGGGGGCTGTCCCGCGGTGATCTCCCGGGCCCGGTGTAGGACGGCATCGACGGCGAGCCCGGACGGGTTGATGAGGGCGGCCCCGTCGGGCGATTCGAGAAGGTTCCAGCGCACTGTGGCCGAGAACAGGAAGTCGTAGTCGGCGACAGCACTCGGCAGTGCGACGCCGCTGACGCGGATCTCCTGGCGCGGGGCGGGCGGTATGGGCAGATCGGGTTCCATGGCCAGATGGGGCGGGAACCCGTCACGGTCCCTGGACATGAACCGGTTGACCGCCATGGCGGCCGTGATCAGAACGACGGCCAGCACGGGCCAGGCCCAGCGCGGCCACTGCAGGGCGACTCCCGCGATGACGAGCAGCAGCCCGAGCAGGAGGGTGACGAAGACCGTCATGATGTAGCGACCTGAGCCGATCATGTTCTCCCCCGAGGAGTGTCAGACAGCGGGCACCAGGAAACCGAGCCCCTGGGCGAAGCTGATTTTCTGGACGAGCAGGTCCGCGATGCCGGGCCCGTCGACGAGCCCGGGTGGACGGGACCGCTCCCAGTCGCGGGCGAGCTGGTAGAGGCCACCGAGGAGGACGGCCTCATTTCGGCAGCCGTCGACGAGCACATCGAGCAGGCGCTCCGGGCCGGAGCCGTCCACGACAGCCGTGAACCAGTGGACCGCGTACGGGTGCCACTCCTCGCGCGGAAGCTTCCGGAAGACCGCGGCCCATCCGGCGGTGAGTCCCGCGCGCACCTCCTGCGAGGCGATGAGCCGCACGGACTGGGTGAGCGCGAGAAACAGACCGAGGTCCCTGGCCCACTCCGATTCCAGGCCGCGACGGACGCGCTGGAGCAGAAGGCGGTACATGCGGCTGTTGCTGAGAGCGAGGTCGAGCAGGGCACTGCGCGCGGTGTCCGACACCCGCCCGTCCGCCCTGCGGTCCAAATGGTGGAGCCGTACCAGCGCCTGGTGCGGGTGGCTGCGCCGCATGGTCTGCGAACAGACCAGCACGAGTACTTGTTTGAGGTTCTGCGGCAGGTTTCCGGTGATCGACCAGTCGTAGATCTGCTGCCGGAACCTCTGGCCGTACCGTTCGTCGGCCAGACCGTGGTCGAGCGCCTGCGCAGCATCCGGGATGAGCCGGACCTGGCCGTGATGGCCGGTCCACGCATCGGCCAGCCACAGCAGGTCCCCGGGCCGCCCGACCCGCAGGCACTGATCGGCGAACCGCGTGATGGCAGGAGCGTGTTCGTTCTCCCCGATTCCGGGCCGTGCCAGGCAGTCATGGAACCAGCGGCGGAACTGCTCGGTCAGATCCGGAAAGTATGTCCAGAAGTGTTCCCGGACGCCTCGGTCGTAGTTGTGGGTCCGGAACCGGACCAGCCCGTTGGGGCCGGTTTCCGCGCCCAGCTCGGTCAACTCGCGGTTCAGGTCCGTCTGTTCCAGCCGCGGCCGTTCGTCGGGAGGGTGGGACAGGGCGGAGAGAAGTGCGGAGGCGGTGCGCAGCACTGTGGCCGGCGGGGATTCGTGGAACATCGCGAGGGCGAGCAGCAGGGCCCGACGACGGCCCGAGTCATGGGCGGCGAGGTCCGCGGCGACCTCGGCGCTCCGGTCGGCCACCCGCTTAATGGCCTGGTCGCGCCAGCTGGGGAAGCCGCCAGGAAAGCCGGTGTCCCGCAGGCTACGGATGCGGTCCGCGAGCTCGGCTACCTCTCGCATCGGAACCTTCGCCAGATGACTCGCGAGGCTCTGGACACCCAACTCCGCCGTCGGTGGGCGGATGTTGTCGAGTTGGAGGTACCGGCTGAGCACGTCACGGGAAGAGGGCCTGGTGAGCTCCGCGGTGTAGGGCTTGAGTTCGGTCCTCTGCAGGTAGGCGTGATGGTGCGGCAGGACGACGGCGAGCAGGGCCCGCCGCTCGACGAGTCTGGCCCGGAAGTCCGGCAGCCGGCGCTGGAGGGAGAGATAGCGGGCCTCGTCGACGGCCGACAGGTCGAGCATCAGCCGGTCGCCCTCACCCACCTCGCTCACGTCGAGGACCGACCCGCTGTCGTCCTCGGTGTCCGGCAGTTCGTACAACCCACCCGATCCGCCCGCGAGTTCGTGGAGGAGTATCAGGGCGGCGGCCCGCCTGCCCGACCCCGGGCGAGCCGAGAGCAGTACGACGGAGTTGGTCCGGAGCAGCGTGCGTGCTCGCTGCATTCCGCCAGGGGCGACGAACCTCTGCTCCAGCCAGTCGCCGTCGCGGTCCGTGATGCTGCGCAGACTCGGTCCTGCCTCGTGCTGCAGCCGATCCGAGGCGAGGGCGAGAGAGATGTTGAGCTGCGCGCCGTCGCCGGTGTGCACAGGGCCGCAGGACTCGCTGATGTACGCGCTGTACGGCTCGGTCACTGCTCGGTCCCGGGGCGCTTCGTGTCGCCGAACCGCTGGCGGATGCCACCGTGGTTGTCCCCGGCCACGTGATTGGTTCCGTCACCGTTGATCTGACTGCCGGATCCCGTGTGCAGGGGCCCGTGCGCCTCGTTGACGAACGAGCCGACATCGCCGTGTACGCCTCCTATGCCGCCACTCTGTTGGTCAGTGCGGATCGCCGGGGCGCCGGGGGATTCCTCGCTCGCGGGCTTGGCATCGGCCCCGCGCCGGTCCAGCGGGGCGAGGTCGGGAACCTGGCGGACCAGCCGGTCGCCGAGCCGAGCCAGGTCGGCCTCGGCGGTACGCATGGCATACCGCTCGTACTGGCACTCGGCCAGGCCCTTCAGCGACCGGGGGAGCCGCAGCGGGTCGAGCTGCTCCACGTGGCGTCCGAGGAGCACCGGCACCACCAGGACCCCGGCGGCGAACGCCTCTTCGAGCTCGCGACGCACCCAGTCGCCCGGGTTGGTGAGAGCCCGCCGGCCGGGCCGCTTCTGGTCCGGGGCATCGAGCCAGCCAGTTCCTATCAGCGCGAGTAACACCCGGCAGCGGCGAACACCGGTGACCAGGGTGTCGACGTAATTGGTTCCGGGGGCGATGGACTTCTGCGCGCGGAACACGCTGTCCGTGCCGAACCGCTTGGACAGCTCGTCGTCGAACCTGCGGGCAGTCTCTTTGCCGTCCTGGGTGCGGTAGTTGATGAAGAGCTCGTGCACGGGGTGGGTCCCTTCTCTGTGGACTTCGTCAGGAGTGGTGAGGCAGAACCGCGGTGAGTCGAGGAGCCACTTCACGTACCCGGGCGTTGCGCGGGTGCCGGGCGAGCAGCCGAGCAAGCCGGCGCAGATCGGTGGCGATGGTCGCCGAGTCGACCGCGGCGACGGACGAGAGCAAGCCCGATGTGATGGCGCAGGCCTGGTCGATGTCACCGGCGGCGGCGTGTGCGAGGGCGCGCCGTGCGCCGTGCCGGGCCCGGGCGCGCAGCGCATCGACGGAGAGCCGGGCCGTCTCCCGGTCGAGGAGTTCCGCGGCCTGCCTCGGCCGGCCCACTTCGTACAGGCACCAGCCCGTGTACATCTCGACGACATCGGGCACGTGCGAGGCCCCGAGCGTGGGTGTGTCGGAGCGGGCCTTGTCCGCCACGAGCAGTTCTCGCGCCTGGTCCAGAGAACGCATGGCCGCGCTGTGCTCACCCGTCACCGCGAGGCTCTGCGCCCGGTGCTGGGCTGCCAGTCCACGGACTCGCGGAGCTGTCGCGCTGCACAATGCCTGCTCGGCCAGCTCTGTGGCCTGCGCCGGATCGCCGCCGAACAGGCAGATCAGCGACCGCCGGACCAGGGCGTACGCGGCCAGAGTGTCGTCGCCGCCCCCATGGGCGAGCTGCACGGCACGGTCCGTCCACCACAGGGCCGTACGGTCGTCACCGGACTCCTGCGCCATCCAGCCCGTGTATTCCGCATACCGGGAGGCGAGGACCAGCAACTCGCCCCTCGTGCGGGGCCCGGCGAGAAGGGCCAGCTGTTCCAGCGAGTGGGTCTGGGCGATCAATGCAGGCAGCAGGCTCCGGGGCGTGGCGGCCTGGCCTATTCTGCGGAACTGGTCGAAGAGCATCCGGGATGCTTCGACGAGCGTGCCCGCTCCGGTGTCCACCGGTAACGGGTCGCCGCCCAGCTGGAGTGAGAGGGCCGATGCCGCGCCGACCGCGATCAGGCTGCGGCGCTTCACCGGCTGGAGTGTGCTGTCGCCGTCCTTGTCGAGATACATCAACCACACCTCGTCGTCGCGCCCAGGAGCGGGCAGGCACATCGGTGAAATCGTCGGTTCCAGCAGCCGGGCCAGGGCTCCGTCGGCAGCGAGTTCGGTGTCGCACAGGCGGGCGAGCTCAAGACTCGGACGCTTGAGACCGCGTTCCACCTTGCTGAGCTGCGCCTTGCTGTAATGCACACGCTTGCCGAGCTGCTCCAGGGAGAGATCCGCCGCCAGGCGTCGCCTGCGAAGTTCTTCTCCGAAGCTGTACGGATGCTGCTGCACGTGAACCTCCGTCGCTGCCGTCCGGGAGGCCGGCGGCGACGCGAATCAGCGTGCGGCAGCCGACTGAGCGGAACAAGGCGAATGGGGACGTTTCCCGTTTCCTCATCCGGAGCGAATCGCACCCCTTTCAGGCTGTCGAGGGAGCCCGTCCCTAACTGGCCAGCGCCCCGCGCCCGAGGCCGTTGTCAGTCCCGTCTGGTAGGAATTTGGCTGTGAGCAGCGAGAACGAACGGCAGGGTGGGGGCGCCGAGGGCGCGGGGCCGGAGCAGCTTGCGCTCATTCGGGAGACGGTGCGCAAGGCCAAGGTGCCCAAGGCCAAGCCGCGGACGTGGCGGGGGGCGGCGCTCGCGAAGGAGCTGCCGGTCGCCCGGGTCGTGGTGAACAAGGGGGTACTGCATCTTGATCAGTACTTCGACTACGCCGTGCCCGAAGAGCTCGATGCCGATGCGCAGCCGGGGGTGCGGGTGCGGGTGCGGTTCGGGGCCGGGGCGCGCAATGTGCGGGACGGGCGCCGGGAGGGTGGCGGTCTGATCGACGGGTTCGTCGTCGAGCGGCGTGCCGACTCCGACTACTCCGGTCCGCTGGCCGCCCTTGCCCAGGTCGTCTCGCCGGAGCGGGTGCTCAGCACGGACATGCTGTCGCTCGCCCGGGCCGTGGCCGACCGGTACGCGGGCAGCCTCGCCGACGTGCTGCAGCTCGCCGTGCCGCCCCGCAACGCCAGGGCCGAGGCGAAGCCGTCGCCCGAGCCGCCCCCGCCACCGGCCGAGCCGGCTGCCGGGACCTGGGAGCGGTATCAGCAAGGTCCCGCCTTTCTCCGGGTGTTGGCGCGCGGTGGCGCCCCCCGCGCGGTGTGGACCGCGCTGCCCGGGCCGCACTGGGCGGAAGAGATCGCCCGGGCCGTCGGGGCGACGCTCGCCTCGGGGCGCGGCGCCCTCGTCGTCGTGCCGGACGGGCGCAGCGCGGGCCGGGTCGACGCGGCGCTGACCGCGCTGCTCGGCGAGGGCCGGCACGCACTGCTCACCGCCGAGTCGGGGCCCGAGCGGCGCTACCGGCAGTGGCTCGCGGTGCGGCGCGGCGCGGTGCGGGCCGTGGTCGGCACCCGCGCGGCGATGTTCGCGCCCGTCGAGAACCTCGGTCTCGCCGTGATCTGGGAGGACGGGGATTCCAGCCACAGCGACGACAACGCCCCGTTCCCGCATGTGCGCGAGGTGCTCGAACTGCGGGCCGCGCACGACAAGTGCGGCTTCCTCCTGGGAAGTACGAGCTGCACGGTCGAGGCCGCCCAACTGGTGCAGAGCGGCTGGGCCGCGCCCCTGGTCGCCGACCGCACCGTGGTGCGGGCAGCCGCTCCGCTCGTACGCACCGTCGGGGACGGGGAGCTGGCGCGCGACGAGGCGGCGCGGGCGGCCCGGCTGCCGAGCCTGGCCTGGCAAGCCGTGCGGGAGGGGCTGAAGAGCGGCCCTGTTCTCGTGCAGGTGCCGAGGAGGGGGTACGCGCCCCGGCTCGCCTGTGCCCGCTGCCGTGAGCCCGCCCGGTGCGGGCGGTGCGCGGGTCCGCTGGAGGCGCCGGACGAGCGGGAGTTGAGGTGTGCGTGGTGCGGGACGGCCGAGTCCGACTGGCACTGCGCTGCGTGCGGCGCGAACCGGCTGCGGGCCCAGATCGTCGGCGCCCGCCGGACCGCCGAGGAGCTCGGCCGGGCCTTCCCCGCGGTGCCCGTGCGCACCTCGGGGCGCGACCACGTCCTGGACGGCGTGCCGGGCGGGCCAGCGCTCGTGGTGTCCACGCCGGGCGCAGAACCGGTCGCCGAGGGCGGCTACGCGGCCGCGCTGCTCCTCGACGGCTGGGCGATGCTCAGCCGCCCCGACCTCAGGGCCGGCGAGGAGGCGCTGCGCCGCTGGATCTCGGCGGCCTCGCTGGTGCGCGGCCAGGACGAGGGCGGCACCGTGGTCGTGGTGGCCGAGCCCACCCTGCGCCCCGTGCAGGCGCTGGTCCGCTGGGACCCGGTCGGGCACGCCGTGCGCGAACTGGCCGAGCGGGCCGAGCTCGGCTTCCCCCCGGTCTCCCGGATGGCCGAGGCCATCGGGCGCCCCGAGGCGGTCGAAGCCTTCCTCATGACGGTCCAACTGCCGCCCGACGCCCAGGTGTTGGGCCCGGTTCCGCTGCCGGTCGCCGATCCGGGGCGGCCGCGCCGGCCCGGCGATCCGCCGGTGGGGGAGCGGTGGGAACGGGCGCTCGTGCGGGTCCCGCCCGGCAGCGGCGCGGCCCTTGCCGCCGCCCTCAAGACCGCCCAGGCCGCACGGCTGGCCCGGGGCGGCGGCGACCCGGTGCGCATCAGGATCGACCCGCCGGACATCGGCTGAGGCCCGCATGCGGGTACGCCTCCATGCCCGGGGCCACATGAGTGTGCCCTCGCGATACGTACGGACGCGAGGGCACGAAGGGGCGAAAGCAGGTCAGCCGTTGCGGGGGCCGGGGAAGGCGCTGGCGCTGGTGCGGACCTCCTCGCGCAGGGACTGGCTGCTCGCCGTCGGCTGCGGCGGCATCGAACGGGCGGCGGGAACCGCGGGCATGGGGGACAGCGGCGGCAGCGTGCGCGTCGGCGCCGCCTCGACCGGACGCTCGGCGTCGACCTGGCCCGCGGCCTGGGCGGTCGCCCGGCGGGATCCGTAACGGCGGTGCACCGCCTGCTTGGTGACGCCGAGCGCCGAACCCACCGCGTCCCAGGAGAAACCGAGGGAGCGGTCGAAGTCCACGGCCGCGGTCACCAGCGTCTCGACGCTGTCCCGCAGCTCCTGGGCGAGCCGTACGGTCGGGGCCGGGGCGCGTCCGTACACGACGAAGCCCGTGGAGGGGCCGGAGCGGCGCGGGCGGTAGACGTTGCCCAGCTGCGCGGTGAGGGTGCGCAGTGCGTCCACCTGCCGGCGGACCCGCTCGATGTCCCGCACCAACAGGTGCAGGCTGGCCCGCGCTTGGGCGTCGTGGGTTGCGTGGTCGGCCATGAGCAAGCCTCTCGAACCGGCGATGAAAGGGATGGTGAAGACGGTGGTGGTAGTGCGCTGGTGTTGCATGGTGCTGCTGCTGTGTTGACGTGCTGCGGGTGCTGAAAAGGCGCGGGCCGCAGAAGCGGCCCGGTTCGGTCAATCTCTCTTGACCAACGCGCTACCTCCTGTTGTGGTCACGCTGCGGGGGCGTGTGGGCATATGCACGGGGCGCACAAGTACCCGTACGCCCCTGCCGTACCGCCTCGACGGGCGGGCCGCACCGTGGCGGACACCTGCGCGTACGCCCGCCGCCCCAGGGCCCATAGACTGAGACGCTGCTCTCGACAAAGCGAGGTAACCCCCAGTGAAGCTCGTCTTCGCAGGCACCCCCGAGGTCGCCGTCCCCGCCCTGGACGCCCTGATCGCATCCGGCCGGCACGAGGTCGCCGCGGTCGTCACCCGGCCCGACGCGCCCGCCGGGCGCGGCCGCCGCCTTGTGGCGAGCCCGGTCGCCGCGCGCGCCGAGGAGGCCGGCATCGAGGTGCTCAAGCCCGTGAAGCCGCGTGACGAGCAGTTCCTGGCCCGGCTGCGGGAGATCGCGCCGGACTGCTGCCCGGTCGTCGCGTACGGCGCGCTCCTCCCCAAGGTCGCCCTCGACATCCCGGTACACGGCTGGGTCAACCTGCACTTCTCGCTGCTGCCCGCGTGGCGCGGGGCCGCGCCCGTCCAGCATGCCGTCATGGCGGGCGACGAGATCACCGGCGCCTCCACCTTCCTCATCGAGGAGGGGCTCGACTCGGGCCCGGTGTACGGCACGGTCACCGAGGAGGTCCGGCCCACGGACACCAGCGGCGACCTGCTCACCCGGCTCGCGTTCGCGGGCTCCGGCCTGCTCGCCGCGACCATGGACGGCATCGAGGACGGCTCACTGAAGGCCGTCCCGCAGCCCGCCGACGGCATCTCGCTCGCCCCGAAGATCACCGTCGAGATGGCGCACGTCGACTGGGCGGCCCCGGCGCTGCGCGTCGACCGCGTGGTGCGCGGCTGCACGCCCGCGCCCGGCGCCTGGACCGTGTTCCGCGGCGAGCGCCTCAAGCTCGTCCAGGCGGCCCTCGTCGCCGACCGCACCGACCTCGCGCCCGGCGAGCTCTCGGTCGCCAAGAACAACGTGTACGTCGGTACCGGCTCGCACGCCGTGGAACTGCTCTGGGTCCAGCCCCAGGGCAAGAAGCCGATGCGCGGCGCGGACTGGGCCCGCGGGGTCCGCATCGCCCCGGGTGAGCGCCTGGGGGCGGCGGACGTACGCTGAGAGGGTTCGCCCCCACTGATCCGCGGAGCACCTTTCACGTGAACGATTCGCCACGTCGCAGCCCGAACCCCAACGCGGGCAAGGGCGGCAAGCCGTACCGCCGTCCCAAGAAGGACCCGGTCCGCATCCTTGCCTTCGAGGCTCTGCGGGCAGTCGACGAGCGCGACGCCTACGCCAACCTCGTCCTGCCCCCGCTGCTCCGCAAGGCGCGCGAGGGCGGGAACTTCGACGCCCGCGACGCGGCGCTCGCCACCGAGCTCGTCTACGGCACGCTGCGCCGCCAGGGCACCTACGACGCGATCATCGCGGCCTGTATCGACCGGCCGCTGCGCGAGGTCGACCCGCCGGTGCTCGACGTGCTCGCGCTCGGCGCGCACCAGTTGCTCGGCACCCGGATCCCGACGCACGCCGCCGTCTCCGCGAGTGTGGAGCTCGCGCGGGTGGTGCTCGGTGACGGGCGGGCCAAGTTCGTCAACGCGGTCCTGCGCAAGATCTCGGCGGACGACCTCGACGGCTGGCTGGAGAAGGTCGCGCCCTCTTATGAGGACGATGCCGAGGACCATCTCGCGGTCGTCCACTCGCACCCTCGCTGGGTCGTCTCCGCGCTCTGGGACGCACTCGGCGGCGGCCGGGCCGGCATCGAGGACCTGCTGGAGGCCGACAACGAGCGCCCCGAGGTGACCCTGGTCGCCCGGCCCGGCCGCTCCACCACCGACGAACTCCTCGACGCGCTCGGCGAGGAGGGCGGCCTGCCCGGCCGCTGGTCGCCGTACGCCGTGCGGATGGCCGAGGGCGGCGAGCCCGGCGCGCTCGACGCCGTACGGGAGGGCCGGGCCGGAGTCCAGGACGAGGGCAGCCAGCTGGTGGCCGCCGCCCTCGCCAACGCCCCCCTGGAGGGCCGGGACGAGCGCTGGCTGGACGGCTGCGCGGGCCCCGGCGGCAAGGCCGCCCTGCTCGCCGCTCTGGCCGCGGGCCGCGGCGCCGCCCTGCTCGCCTCCGAGAAGCAGCCGCACCGCGCCCGCCTGGTCGAGCGCGCCCTGGCCGGCAACCCGGGCCCGTACCAGGTCATCGCGGCCGACGGCACGCGTCCGCCGTGGCTGCCCGAGACCTTCGACCGCGTCCTGGTCGACGTGCCCTGCTCCGGTCTCGGCGCCCTGCGCCGCCGTCCGGAGGCCCGCTGGCGCCGGCGCCCCGAGGACCTGGAGGGCTTCGCTCCGCTCCAGCGCGGGCTGCTGCGCGAGGCACTGTCGGCGGTCCGTGTCGGCGGCGTCGTCGGGTACGCCACCTGCTCACCGCACCTGGCCGAGACCCGGATCGTCGTCGAGGACGTCCTCAAGGGCCGCGGCGGCGCCGAGCCCGTCGAGGCCGAGTGGATCGACGTACGCCCGCTGATGCCCGGCGTCGCGGGCCTTGGCGACGGCCCCGACGTACAGCTGTGGCCGCATCTGCACGGCACGGACGCGATGTACCTCGCGCTCCTGAGGCGCACGGCCTGAGCGGACGGGCCCGGATCCGGCCGGGCCCCAACTCGGCGCCCTCGTAAGGGAGTTGAGCTGGTCACGGTTTGGCTGCGGCCGTACCGGAAGGGCTCCGGACGCGGGCCCCGACCGCCAGAGGATCACGCCCCGAAGCCTTCAGGATCCGCGGAATCGCCCGGCCCGTACGGATCCGGACAGGCTTCGACCGGCACCGTGGCAGGCAAGTTGCCCAGGGCATGGCAGGCTTGGGGCATGGCTCAGATCAACCCCAGCATCCTTTCCGCGGACTTCGCCAGGCTGGCCGACGAGGCAAAGGCCGTCCAAGGCGCCGACTGGCTGCATGTCGATGTGATGGACAACCACTTCGTGCCGAACCTCACGCTCGGGGTGCCCGTGGTGGAATCCCTCAGCCGGGCGACCAAGACGCCGCTGGACTGCCATCTGATGATCGAGGACCCGGACCGCTGGGCCCCGCAGTACGTGGAGGCGGGGGCCGGCTCGGTCACCTTCCACGTGGAGGCGGCGGCGGCCCCGGTCCGGCTTGCCCGGGAGATCCGCGCCAAGGGCGCCCGCGCCTCGATGGCGCTGAAGCCCGCGACGCCGATCGAGCCGTACGAGGACCTGCTCCCCGAGCTCGACATGCTGCTGATCATGACGGTCGAGCCCGGCTTCGGCGGCCAGTCCTTCCTCGACATCATGCTGCCGAAGATCCGCCGGACCCGTGAGCTGATCAGCAAACACGGACTTGAACTCTGGCTCCAGGTCGACGGCGGCGTCTCGGCCTCCACGATCGAGCGCTGCGCCGAGGCGGGAGCCGACGTCTTCGTCGCCGGTTCGGCCGTCTACGGGGCCCACGACCCGGCCGAAGCGGTGCGCACCCTGCGCTCCATGGCTGAACAAGCGACGGCGGGCGCACCCTGGGCATGCGCACACTGAGCCGCCACTGAGTGAACGGAACCCTTCGGGGCTGATCAAGGACCGTTGGATCTGACAGGATGAACAGCGAGTCCGGTGCGTGAACAGCAGTTGTGAACAGCAGTGAGGAGATCGCGGTGTCTGCAATGTCGGCGGGTCGGTCAGCCCTGCGGATGGGACCCGCGGAGCTGGTGCAGGCGGCGGCCATGGCCCGCCGCTTCTACCTGGAGGGGAAGTCCAAGATCCAGATCGCCGAGGAGTTCGGCGTGAGCCGCTTCAAGGTGGCCCGGGTCCTGGAGACCGCCCTGGAGCGGGATCTCGTGCGGATCGAGATCCGCGTGCCCGCCGAGCTGGACGCGGAGCGCTCCGACGCCCTGCGCGCCCGGTACGGACTGCGGCACGCGGTCGTCGTCGAGTCCCCGGCGGAGGGCGAGGAGACCTCGCCCGACCCGGAGAACCTCGGCGAAGTCGCCGCCGACCTGCTCGGCGAGCTCGTCAGCGAGGGCGACGTCCTGGGCCTGGCCTGGGGCCGCTCCACCATCCACATGGCCGCCGCCCTCGACCGGCTGCCGCCCTGCACCGTCGTCCAGCTGACCGGCGTGTACGACGCGGGCACCGCCGAGCGCGGCTCCGTCGAGGCCGTCCGCCGGGCCGCCCAGGTCTCCGGCGGCGAGGCCCACCCCATCTACGCCCCGATGCTGCTGCCCGACCCGGCCACCGCGGCCGCGCTGCGCAACCAGACCGGGATCGCCCGCGCCTTCGAGTACTTCGACAAGGTCACCGTCGCCGCGGTGTCCATCGGCTCGTGGGAGCCGGGCATCTCCACGGTCCACGACATGCTGACCGACGAGGAGCGGGCGCACTACGCCTCGCTCGGTGTCGCCGCCGAGATGTCCGCGCACCTCTTCGACGCGGAGGGCCGCCGGGTCGGGCGCGACCTGGGGGAGCGCTGCATCACGGTCGAGGCGGACCGGCTGCGCCGCATCCCGGAGGTCGTCGCGATCGCCGGGGGTCAGCGCAAGGCCGCGGCGATCGACGCGGTGCTCCGCTCGGGCCTGGTGACCAGCCTGGTCACGGACACGGCCGCGGCCGACTTCCTCCTCAACGAGACCGGGCCCAAGCCGCGGCCCGCCCTCGACCGCGCGGACCCGGACGGAATCTGAGGTACCGGGGGCCCGCGCCCCCGGTACCGCACGTCTCACGTGCCGTAGACCCGTTCGGCGTTGCCCGCCGACACCAGCGCCGCCACCCGCTCCGCGTCCGCGGCCGACCACGCCCCGGACCCGGTCCAGCCGTTCAGGAGCCGGTCCAGGGCCTCCCGGTAGAGCCGCGCGCCCACGACGTACAGCTCCGCGAGGCCGTACGCGTCCGTCGAGAACAGCAGCTTGCCGAACGGGGCCAGTTCCAGGAACTCGGCGAGCACCGCCTCGGCCCGCGCCCCGGTGTGCGTGAGCGAGAGGCCCACGTCGGCGTACACATGCGGGTACACCTGCGCCAGGTAGGCCGCGTTCCGGTGGTACGGATAGCCGTGCAGCAGGATCACCCGGCAACCCGTCGGGCGCACCGCCCGGATGAAATCGGTGAGCAGCAGCGGATCGCAGCGGTGCAGCCTGAGGTCGGGATCGCCGAACCCGGTGTGGAGCTGGAGGGGCAGCCCCGTGTCCGCCGCCGACCAGAGCAGATGGCGCAGCAGTACGGGCGAGGTGATCCGGCCGGCTCCCGCGGCAAGCCAGCCGGCGGTGGCCGCGCGGAGCTCGGCCGGGTCCGGCGGCTCGGGGGCGAGGTCCAGGCCGTACCGGTATCCGGCCACCGATTTGAAGCCCGCCGCGGTGCGGGCCGCGGCCGCGATGGCGTCGCCGAGGGCCGCCAGGAATTTGTCCGGATCTCTCACCTCCTCGGCGATGCGCTCCGCGAGGAGTTCCAGGCGTACGATCTCGCGCGCCGCCGCCCCGCTCGCCTCGGCCAGTTCGGCCGGGCTCGTCAGGTCGCCGGGCAGCCCTGTGTCGACCAGGAACGTACTGATGCGACTGGCGCTCAGGAGCAGCCGGTTGGCCTCCTGGGCGCCCAGTTCGCGGCGGCGGGCCAGATAGCGCTCCGGCGGACAGTGCGCGTCGAGACCGAGCAGGGGCGGGCACCAGCGGCGCACCGCGAAGCCCAGCTGGGTGTCGAAGAAGCTGGTGCCGGGTGCGGCCGGGGCGTCGGACTCGGTCAGGAACGCCTCGAAGGCGGCGTCGTCGGGGTCGGAGCGCAGCACGCCGTGGCAGTGGTGGTCGACGAGCGGCAGCACTCAGTACCTCCCGCGCGTGGCCTCGGCGATCTCCTGCGGGCCGCGGCCGTCGAAGAGCTTCGTCTCGGCCTGGCGCACCGAGACGATCGCCTCGAAGAGCCGGTCGCCGAGCGCCTCGCGCAGCACCGCCGACTCCGTGAAGTGGCTGAGCGCCTCGGGCAGCGAGGCTGGCAGCCGCCGGGTGCCTTCGGCGTTGACGGGGTCGCCCGCCACCGGCTCGGGCAGGCGCAGGCCCGCGTCGAGTCCGGCGAGCCCGGCGGCGATCAGCGCGCCGGTCACGAGGTACGGGTTGGCGGCCGGGTCGAACGACTTGACCTCGGCGTTCGCCGCCTCCACGGCTCCGGGCGGCCCGGGCACGAAGCGCAGCGCGGCCTCCCGGTTCTCCGGACCCCAGCACTGGAAGGCACCGGCCCAGCGGGACGGCGCGAGACGGAGATAGCTCGCCGGGGTCGGAGCGCCGATGGCGAGCAGCGCGGGCAGCGCGTCGAGGATCCCGGCTAGGAAGGCCTCGCTGGTCGACGTCATCCCACAGGGGCCTTCGCCGCCCCGGCACAGGTTGCGGCCGTCCTGCCAGAGGCTGAAGTGGACATGGCCGCCGTTGCCGACGCCCTCCGGGTCGACGACCGGCCCGAACCACGGCGTCAGGCCGTGCTGGAGCGACACCGCCCGGATCGTCTCGCGGACCAGCACCGCCAGATCCGCGGCCCCCACCGGGTCCGCCGGGGCGACCGACACCTCGAACTGGCCCGGCGTGTACTCCGGGTGGATCTGGAGCACCTCCACGCCCTGTGCCTCAAGGGCGCCGACCACATCGCCCACGTACGCCGAGCGCTCGACGACCCGCGCCATCCCGTACGCCGGGCCGGCCAGCGGCGGGTCGACGATCCACTCCGTCTCGAAGCCCATCCGCAGCTCGATGCCCCGCTCGGCGGCCCGCTCGGTCATCCGGCGCGCGAACTGCCGCTGGCAGGCGTCGTACGGCTGCCCCGACTGCTCGAAGCGGTCGATCGGCGCCCACGCCCAGCCGGGCTGGGCGGCGAGCACGGTGAGCCGGTCGAGGTCGGGGATCAGGCGGAGGTCGCCGTCGGGGCCGCCGACGTGGGGGCTGCTGGTGACCGAGTCGTCCACCAGGTACACGTCGAAGACCGGCGACATGCCCACGCCGTGGGCCGCGACCTGGGCGAGCCGCGTCGTCGGCACGACCTTGACACGGGTGATCCCTGCGACGTCCACCCAGGTCAGCGCGACCGTCCGCACCCCCTCGGCGGTCAGCCGGGCGGCCGCGAGCCCGGCCTCCTGCGCCCGCCGTTGTGCCTGCTCCCGCTGTACCGCGTTGTGACCCTGCTCCACCGGTTTCAGTCCCTCCCGCCGCGCAGTGCCCTCACTGTCGCGACCGTGTCCGCGTCCGAGGCCCTCTTGTCCTCGCGATAGCGCACTACCCGTGCGAACCGAAGTGTCACCCCTTCCGGGTAGCGCGATGATCTCTGTACGCCGTCGAAGGCCACCTCGACGACGAGTTCCGGCCGCACCCGCACACCCCAGGGCTCCTCGGCCACCGCCAACTCCCGCAGCCGCTCGGTCTGCCAGGCGAGCAGCGCGTCGGTGAGCCCCTTGAACGTCTTGCCCAGCATCGCGAACGTGCCGTCCTCGCGGCGCGCCCCGAGGTGCAGGTTGGAGAGCGTGCCGGTGCGCCGGCCGTGTCCCCACTCGGCCGCGAGGACCACCAGGTCAAGGGTGTGCACGGGCTTGACCTTCAGCCACGAGGCGCCGCGCCGGCCCGCCGCGTACGTCGAGTCGAGCGCCTTGAGCACCACGCCCTCGTGCCCGCGCTCCAGCGTGGCGGCCGCGAACTCCTCGGCGCCGCGCCGCAGTTGGGGATCGGCCGGATCCGCCACCACGAACCGCCGTACGCGCCGGGGCTCGGGGGCGATGCGGGCGAGCTCGGCATGCCGCTCGTGCACCGGCAGGTCGAGCAGGTCCCGGCCGTCCACGGAGAGCAGGTCGAAGAACACGGGGGAGAGGGGCAACCGGTCCTGGGCGCCCGCGACATCGAGCCGGGAGCCGACGCGTCCGGCGATGTCCTGGAACGAGCGGGGCCGCCCGTCGGGGCCGAGCGCGATCACCTCACCGTCGAGAACGGCCCGCTCCGCGGTCAACTCCCTTGCCGCGCCCACCACTTCGGGCAACCGCGCGGTGATCTCATCGAGGGTGCGCGTGAAGACCCGTACCGCGTCGCCGTCCTTGTGCACCTGGGCGCGGATGCCGTCGAGCTTCTCCTCCACCGCGCACGGGCCGAGCCGGTCGAGCGCCTCGGCGACGTCCTTGGCGCTCTGCGCGAGCATGGGCAGGACCGGGCGGCCCACATCGAGCCGGAAGGCGGCGAGCGCGGCCGGGCCCTCGGCGAGCAGCGCCCGGGCCACCGTGCCGAGCGAGCCACCCAGCATGACCGCGCGCCGCACATCCGCCGCGGGTGCGCCGGCCGCGGCCGCGAGCCCCTCGACAGCCGCCGCGTCCAGCGCGCCCTGGCGCACCTCGCCGGTGATCAGCGCGAACAGGAACCGTTGCTCCTCCTCGGTGGCCGCCCCCATGAGCTCCCCGGCCAGCCGCTTGCGCTCACCCTGGGCGCCCGTCCCGGCCACGGCCGAGATCTGCTCCAGCCTCCGGTCGACCTCCCGGACGGTGAGCCGGGCCGAGGCGGCGGGCGGCGGCCGGTCCTTGAGCGCGCTCCACCCGAGCCCGGTACGGCGCTGGGGCAGCCGCCCCGCGAGGTAGGTGACGACCAGCGGCGCCTCGTCCGGCTCGGTGGCCGAGAACAGCCGGGCGAGCAGCGCGGACTTCTCCGAGCGCGAGGCGGTGGCGGCGATCTCGGCCGAGGTCCTGGCCACGTCGGCGAGCAGCATGCCTCCATCGTGACCGGGGACTTCTGGGTACGCATTCGCTCGTACCGCCGTCGGATGGGAGCATCAGAGCATGATCAACAGGTTTGCCCGGATCGCCCTCGCCCCGCTGCTGGCGTGCCTCGCCGTGCTGCTCGTCGGCTGCGGAGGCAAGGACAGTGCGAAACCGGTGGGCCCGGGGCCCTCCGCGGCCGCCTCGACGCCCGCCTGGGTCAAGGGCATGGCCACCGTGCCGGCGGCTCAGCTGCCGCCCGAGGCGCGCCAGACGCTCAAGCTCATCGACAAGGGCGGGCCGTTCCCGTACAGCAAGGACGGTGTGGTGTTCGGCAACTTCGAGAAGCTCCTGCCGCAGCAGAAACGCGGCTACTACCACGAGTACACGGTGCAGAACCCGAAGTCCCGGGACCGCGGCGCATGGCGCATCGTCACCGGGCAGGGTAAGGAGTTCTACTGGACCGACGACCACTACAAGAGCTTCAAGGCGGTACTGCGATGACGGCCGACCCGTTCACCGGCCTGCTCGCCGGCGCCCGCGCACAAGGCTGGTCCACGGTGCTGCTCGACCTGACCGGGGTCACCGGAAAGCCCGCCCTGATGGACCGCTTCGCCCGCGCCCTGGACCTCCCCGACTGGTTCGGCCGCAACTGGGACGCGCTGGCCGACTCCCTGGGCGACCTCCCCCGGGGCGAGGGGGGCCTGCTCCTGATCGTCACCGGCTGGCAGGCATATGCCGAGGCGCGCCCGGAGGAATGGGCCGTCGCCCGGGAAATCCTGGACTCGGCGACCGGACCGGGGCTGTGCGCGGTGCTCGCGCTCGGAGGATCGCACTAGACCCTACGCCCCGGCCCTGGACGATCGGCCCGGGCAGCGCAATCGTACGAACATGGGACAATGAACTACGTGCTTTTCCCCTGGCTGAAATGCCTGGGGCCACCTCGAACGACTGGGATGTTCAGCACGTGCGTTTCCTCAACGACATCAAGCCGCCGTACGACCTGACGTACGACGATGTTTTCATGGTGCCGAGCCGCTCCGCGGTGGGCTCCCGCCAGGGCGTCGACCTGGCCTCCCCCGACGGCACGGGCACCACCATCCCGCTCGTCGTCGCCAACATGACCGCGATCGCCGGCCGCCGCATGGCCGAGACCGTGGCCCGCCGTGGCGGCATCGTCGTGATCCCCCAGGACATTCCGATCGAGGTCGTCACCGACGTGATCTCGTGGGTCAAGACGCGTCACCACGTGCTCGACACCCCGATCGTCCTGGCCCCGAGCCAGACCGTCGCCGACGCGCTGGCCCTGCTGCCGAAGCGGGCCCACAACGCGGGCGTCGTCGTCGACGCCGACCAGAAGCCGATCGGCGTCGTCACCGACGCCGACCTGACGGGCGTCGACCGCTTCACCCAGCTGTCCGAGGTCATGTCCAAGGACCTGCTGCTCCTCGACGCCGACATCGACCCGCGCGAGGCCTTCAACAAGCTCGACGGCGCCAACCGCCGCTACGCCCCCGCCGTGGACAAGGACGGCCGCCTCGCCGGCATCCTGACCCGCAAGGGCGCCCTGCGCGCGACCCTCTACACCCCGGCCACCGACGCCAACGGCAACCTGCGCATCGCCGCGGCCGTCGGCATCAACGGCGACGTGGCCGGCAAGGCCAAGCAGCTCCTGGACGCCGGCGCGGACACCATCGTGGTGGACACCGCGCACGGACACCAGGAGTCGATGATCGCCGCGATCAAGGCCGTGCGCGGCCTCGACCCCCAGGTCCCGATCGTCGCGGGCAACATCGTCGCCGCCGATGGCGTGCGCGACCTCATCGAGGCCGGCGCCGACATCATCAAGGTCGGTGTGGGCCCCGGCGCCATGTGCACCACCCGCATGATGACCGGCGTCGGCCGCCCGCAGTTCTCCGCGGTCCTGGAGTGCGCCGCCGAGGCCAAGAAGTTCGGCAAGCACGTCTGGGCCGACGGCGGAGTGCGCCACCCGCGCGACGTCGCCATGGCGCTCGCCGCCGGCGCCTCCAACGTCATGATCGGCTCCTGGTTCGCCGGCACCTACGAGTCCCCGGGCGACCTGCACACCTCCGCCGAAGGCCACCTCTACAAGGAGTCCTTCGGCATGGCGTCCGCCCGCGCGGTCAGGAACCGTACGAGTGAGGAGTCCGCCTACGACCGGGCCCGCAAGGCGCTGTTCGAGGAGGGCATCTCCACCTCGCGCATGTTCCTCGACCCGGCCCGCCCGGGCGTCGAGGACCTGATCGACTCGATCATCGCGGGCGTCCGCTCCTCCTGCACCTACGCCGGTGCGTCCTCGCTCGCCGAGTTCGAGGAGAAGGCCGTCGTCGGCATCCAGTCCGCCGCCGGTTACGCGGAGGGCAAGCCGCTGCACGCGAGCTGGAGCTAGTCGCTCGACCCCGGTACGTGCCGGAGCCCCCGCGTTTCCTTTCGCGGGGGCTCCGGCATGTGCGGGGCCAGCGCTCTCGCCACCGCTGCCCCGAGCAGCGCGTGTCCCTCGTCGTTCGGGTGCAGGCCGTCCGCGAGGTGGTACGGGGTCAACAGGCCCTGGCCTGGCAGCAGTTGGAGATGCCCGTCGCCCGCCGCGATGAGGTCCCGCGTCGCGTTCTCCATGGCCGCCCGCAGCTCCGCCAGCGTCGCGCCCAGTGCGTTCGGGGCCCGCTCGGCCTCCGGGCGCAGCAGGGGGGAGAGTACGAGCATTGGCGTGTCCGGGTGGCCGCGGCGTACGAGGCGCACGAAGGCCAGGGTCGTCTCGTGCATCAGCGTGGCCGAAAACGGTATGCGCGACCAGCAGTTGGTGCCGAACGCGAGCGTGATGACGTCGGCCGGGAGCCGCGCCAGCTGCTCGGCGGTGGGGAGTTCAGCGCGGGCCGCACCCGCGTAGCCGAGGTTCACCGTGTCCAGGCCGAGGATGCGGCCCGCGACGGCCGGCCAGGCGTGCGCGGGCCGGGTCGACCACCAGCCCTCCGTGATGGAGTCCCCGTGCACGAGCCAGCGCGGGCCATGCGGAGCGGGCTCGATCGTGCCGCCGACCGCACGCACGCCGAGCACCACCGGGGAGCAGCTCTCGGGCGGATGAACCGTGAACTGGCCGCCTGTGCACGGGAGTTGGAGTGTGACCACCCCCTCATCGGCCGGTTCCGTGGCGGTCTCGCGGACCAGGCGGTCGCCCTCCCAGAGCGCGAAGGTGCGGGCCAGCGCGCCCAGCTCGCCGTCCGGTCCGGGCACCCGCGCGCGGTAGCGGATCTCCACCGCCGAGGCACCCCGCGCGGTGAACTCGACCCGCACCCCGATCGGAAGCGCGGCCCGCTCGCCGGTGTCCCACGGCAGCCGCATCGCGTCATCGGGGTCCGCGCGCACCGGCCGCCCCTCGGCGTCCAGCCAGGCCACCCCACGCAGAAAAGGGCCCGGATCCAGCCAGTCCCCGACCCTCCCGTGCGCCACGTCCAGCTCCATGGGGCGCGACCCTGGTGCAGGCCTGACGAAGTGTCAAGACAACCCCGGGATCGGGACCGGACAGCCCCGTGACCAGAACCACTGGACGGGGCCGTGAAAGGGCCCCTGAGCAGGGCTTGCGCACGGATCGAACGTTGATGTGCAACAAACACCCATCCGTCGCTCTTGCGCGCAATGATCAACCGCTGATGCGCAAGGTTGCTGCATTACGACCGGGAAGCGGAAACCCATAGGGTTCTCGCCGTACGTGGAGTGGCGGGGACCGCCTGCTCGGCGGAACCGGCCACGGGAAGGCTCCATGCTGCCCGAAACATCCCTCTGTGCGGGAAGGCCGGGCCGTCGCGGTCACCCGCCGCCGATTGGCAGCGAAAAGGAGCCACCTCAGTGTTGGATCACGGCGCAGCGCCACCCTCGACCGACGCCCCAGCCGCCGGGGGCCCGCGCCCCGGTCGCGGTCTGATGCGGCGCAAGCCGGTGGAAGCGCTGGTCGCGGAGGGTGGCCAGGGTGAGGGCGGCTCGCTGAAGCGGTCGCTCGGCATGTGGCAGCTGACCATGATCAGCATCGGTGCGACGCTCGGCACCGGAATTTTCATCGTCCTCGGCGAGAACATCCCCAAGGCCGGCCCGGCCATCACGCTCTCGTTCGTCATAGCCGGCCTCACCGCTCTCTTCTCGGCGCTCTCCTATGCGGAGCTGGCCGGGACCATCCCGGTCGCTGGCTCCTCGTACTCATACGCTTACGCAACGCTCGGCGAATTCATCGCTTGGATCTGCGGCTGGTGCCTGATCATTGAGTACGGCGTCTCCGTGTCCGCGGTAGCCGTCGGCTGGGGGCAGTACCTGAACGAACTTCTCGATGGCACCATCGGCGTCACGCTCCCCGACGCCCTCTCCGCACCGCCCGGTGCCGGGGGGTACTTCAACCTTCCCGCGCTGATCGTCGTCCTGCTGGCGATGGTGTTTCTGCTCGGCGGCGCCCGTGAGTCGGCCCGCGCCAACACGATCATGGTCGGCGTGAAGATCGCCGCCCTGGTGCTGTTCTGCGTGATCGGGTTCATGGGCTTCAAGTCAGGGAACTACTCGGACTTCATGCCGCTGGGCACGGCCGGGGTGAGCGGGGCTGCCTCTTCGCTGTTCTTCTCCTACATCGGCTTCGATGCGGCATCGACAGCCGGCGAAGAGGCCAAGAACCCCAAGCGCGACCTGCCCCGCGCGATCATGCTCTCCCTGGTCATCGTCACCGCGCTGTACGTCCTGGTGGCGGTCGTCGCTGTCGGCGCCCGCCCCTGGAAGCAGTTCGAGGGCTCGGAGGCGGTGCTCTCCGACATCATGAAGGACGTCACCGGCCAGTCCTTCTGGGCCACCTTGCTCGCGGCCTGCGCCGTGATCGCCATCGCCAGCGTCGTCCTGACCGTGCTCTACGGCCAGACCCGCATCCTCTTCGCGATGTCCCGCGACGGCCTCGTCCCCAAGGTGTTCGCCAAGGTCAGCCCGCGCACCGGAACGCCCGTCGCCAACACCGTGATCGTGTCGGTGTTCTGTGGTGTGCTCGCCGCCGCGGTCCCGCTCGGCGAGCTCGCCAATGCCACCAGCATCGGCACCCTCTTCGCCTTCGCGCTCGTCAATGTCGCGGTCGTCGTGCTGCGCTGCACGCGCCGCGACATGCCGCGCACCTTCAGGGTGCCGCTCGGTTGGGTCATCCCCATACTGGGCTTCCTGAGCTGCGGCTACCTGATGTGGAACCTGCCCGGAGTCACCTGGAAGTACTTCGGATACTGGATGGCCGCGGGTCTCGTGATCTACTTCGGATACGGCTACCGCCGTTCCAGGCTGGCCACCGCCTCACAGAAGTGATCCACCCGCAGTGCGACTGAATGACCTCGATGAACGCATCGTCCACGCGCTCGCCGAAGACGCCCGGCGCTCCTACGCCGACATCGGCTCCCTGATCGGCCTGTCCGCGCCCGCCGTCAAGCGGCGCGTGGACCGGCTGCGGGCCGAGGGCGCCATCACCGGGTTCACCGTCCGGGTGGACCCGGCGGCCCTCGGCTGGGAGACCGAGGGGTTCATCGAGATCTACTGCCGTCGCAACACCTCGCCCGACGCGATCAAGCGCGGGCTTGAGCGGTACCCCGAGGTCGCGTCCGCCTCCACCGTCACCGGTGAGGCGGACGCGATCGTCCAGGTCTTCGCCTCCGACATGCGGCACTTCGAACGGGTCCTGGAGCGGATCGCGGGCGAGCCGTACGTGGAGCGGACCAAGTCGGTGCTGGTGCTTTCTCCGCTGCTGCGGCGCTACACGTCGGGCTCGCCCGCCTGATTGCCCGGCCGAGGCATGCCCTGACCTGAAGGGGCGCGGGGCCGTGACATGTGCGGCTCCGCCTCCCCGAGGCCCCTGTTCGAGCGGAGCCGGGAGTCTGGCGGCGCGACCAGGGCCCCCATCGGCCCGCAGCCGACCCATCCGCACATCCGAGGTCACCCCTTGGGCTGCTCATACACCGGCTGCCACGGCAGCACCTTGAAGTCGCCCGTGCCCTCCTTGACCTTCTCGAAGGGCGCCGAGCTCATGCACTTCGGGAGCTGCTGCGACTCGGAGTCCTTGCCTATCCAGCTGTAGCCGAGCCGGTCGTGCGCGCCCAGGTCGTTCACGGTGACGCCGACCCGCTTGCCCTTGAACGGGGTGTCCGAGTCGGTCACGACGCCCGTGACCACGGCGACCTTCCCGCCGGTCACCAGACAGTCCACCTTCGCCTTCGCCCAGCCGGAGGTCCCGTTCGGGAAGACGTGCCGGAAGGAGAACGTGCCGTACGCCGCCTCCGGGTCCATGTTGTCCTTGGCCGCCAGATGGGCGTCGAAGCTGAACGTGATGTCGTCCCCGGCCGGCCGGTACAGCTTCGCGGTGCCGGTCAGCGCCGCGGCCTCCCTGAGCGTGTGGCCGTCGGCGCCGTTCCCGGCGGCCGTCGCCCCTCCGGTGACCACGGCGGCGATGAGGAGGGCCACGCCCAGGGCGAGGACACGGGTGCGGGTGGGGGCGAACGCGGTGCGGGGCATGGCAGGACCTTCCGTACGGTCGTGAGATGCAGTCGGCCCGGCTGTTCCGGGCATGTGACCAGCGTTCCGCGCCCGGCGGCCCGGCACATCGCTCCCTGGGGTGGACCACTTCCCCCGCGCGGGGGAAGCGCACCTCGAGGCGTAAGGGCGCCATCAACGCGGCGCAACGAATCGCCGTAGATGGGCGATCATGCGCAATGAATCATGCGGCTGCGCGCAACGGTGGCGCCTTGTCCGGGTCGAACGGCGGAACGTACCGTCTATTGACCCCACCCCGCACTTTCGCCCCTGCCGAGGACTGCCCATGCCGCCGTTGCGCACCGCCCTGCTCCAGAGCTCCGGCCGTCTCTCGGACGTCGCCGCGAACCTGAAGGCGCTGGACGAGGCGGCCGAGCGGGCGGCCGGGACCGGCGCCGGGCTGATCGTCTGCCCCGAGCTGTTCCTCACCGGGTACGCCATCGGCGACGACGTGGCCAAGCTCGCCGAGGCCGCCGACGGCCCCTCCGCGCAGGCCATCGCCGACATCGCGGTACGCCACGGCCTGGCCGTCGTCTACGGCTACCCCGAGCGTGACGGCGAGACCGTCTACAACGCGGCCCAGCTCATCGGCCCCGACGGCAGCCGCCTCGCGAACTACCGCAAGACCCACCTCTTCGGCTGCTTCGAGCAGGAGGCGTTCACGCCGGGCGACCAGCCGGTCGTCCAGGCCGAGCTGAACGGCCTCCGCATCGGCATGATGATCTGCTACGACGTGGAATTCCCCGAGAACGTGAGGGCGCACGCCCTGGCCGGCACCGACCTGCTCCTGGTGCCCACCGCGCAGATGCACCCCTTCCAGTTCGTCGCCGAGTCCGTCGTCCCGGTCCGCGCCTTCGAGAACCAGCTGTACGTCGCGTACGTCAACCGGACCGGCCCGGAGGGCGAGTTCGAGTTCGTCGGGCTGAGCTGTCTGGCCGGGCCCGACGGCGTCGCGCGGGCTCGCGCAGGCCGGGGCACCGAACTGGTCGTCGGCGACATCGATCCCGAGTTCCTGGCCGCCTCGCGCGCGAACAACCCGTATCTGCGCGACCGCCGCCCCGGCCTCTACGCCTCCCTCGTCTGAGCCCCCACCCCCTGAGCCCAGGGTCCCCGAGCCCCGGGCCGTGAGGCCCCGAGCCCCTCACCTTCCGTACTGTGCAAGGAGTCCGTACCCCATGACGTCCACGGTGCCCACCGCCGTCCAGCACATCGACGAGCAGCCGCCCGTCACGATGTTCGGGCCGGACTTCCCCTACGCGTACGACGACTTCCTCGCGCACCCGGCCGGGCTCGGCCAGATACCCGCGACCGAGCACGGCGCGGAGGTCGCGGTCATCGGCGGCGGCCTCTCCGGCATCGTCGCCGCGTACGAGCTGATGAAGATGGGCCTCAAGCCCGTCGTGTACGAGGCCGACCAGATCGGCGGCCGGCTGCGCACCGTCGGCTTCCCGGGCTGCGACCCCGAGCTGACCGCCGAAATGGGTGCCATGCGGTTCCCCCCGTGCTCCACCGCGCTCCAGCACTACATCGACCTGGTGGGCCTGGAGACCAAGCCGTTCCCCAACCCGCTCGCGCCGGACACCCCCTCGACGGTCGTCGACCTCAAGGGCGAGTCCCACTACGCGACGTCGGTCGACGAGTTGCCGGCCGTGTACCGCGAGGTCATGGACGCGTGGAACGCCTGTCTCGAAGAGGGCGCCGACTTCTCCGACATGAACCAGGCGATCCGCGAGCGCGACATCCCGCGCATCCGCGAGATCTGGGCGAAGCTCGTCGACAAGCTCGACAACCAGACCTTCTACGGCTTCCTCTGCGAGTCGGAGGCCTTCAAGTCCTTCCGGCACCGCGAGATCTTCGGCCAGGTCGGCTTCGGCACCGGTGGCTGGGACACCGACTTCCCGAACTCCATTCTGGAGATCCTGCGCGTCGTCTACACCGAGGCCGACGACCACCACCGCGGCATCGTCGGCGGCTCCCAGCAGCTGCCGCTGCGGCTGTGGGAGCGCGAGCCGGAGAAGCTCGTGCACTGGGCGCCTGGCACCTCGCTCTCCTCGCTGCACGACGGCGCGCCCAAGCCGGCCGTGACCCGCCTGCACCGCACCGCGGGCAACCGCATCACCGTGACGGACGCCGACGGCGACATCCGCACCTACCGGGCGGCGATCTTCACCGCCCAGTCCTGGATGCTGCTCTCCAAGATCGCCTGCGACGACTCGCTCTTCCCGATCGACCACTGGACGGCGATGGAGCGCACCCACTACATGGAGTCCTCCAAGCTGTTCGTGCCGGTCGACCGGCCGTTCTGGCTGGACAAGGACGAGGAGACCGGCCGGGACGTCATGTCGATGACGCTCACCGACCGCATGACGCGCGGGACCTACCTCCTGGACAACGGCCCGGACAAGCCCGCCGTCATCTGCCTCTCCTACACCTGGTGCGACGACAGCCTGAAGTGGCTGCCGCTGTCGGCGAACGAGCGCATGGAGGTCATGCTCAAGTCGCTCGGCGAGATCTACCCCAAGGTCGACATCAGGGGCCACATCATCGGCAACCCGGTGACGGTCTCCTGGGAGAACGAGCCGTACTTCATGGGCGCGTTCAAGGCGAACCTGCCCGGGCACTACCGCTACCAGCGCCGCCTGTTCACCCACTTCATGCAGGACTCGCTGCCCGAGGACAAGCGGGGCATCTTCCTCGCGGGCGACGACATCTCCTGGACGGCGGGCTGGGCCGAGGGCGCGGTGCAGACCGCGCTGAACGCGGTGTGGGGCGTGATGCACCACTTCGGCGGTACGACCGACTCGGCCAACCCGGGGCCGGGCGACCTGTACGACTCGATCGCCCCGGTCGAGCTTCCCGAGGACTGAGCACGCAGTTGGGCTGAGGGGGTTGGGCCGCAGCCCCCTCAGTAACCCCCTCAGCGGTTACAACCCCGCAGCCCGCGCCAGCTCGTACACCTTACGGCTTCGCCGTGTGGCGGGCGTTGACTCGGACGCACACCTCTATCGGCCGGGTCCTGCCGCGCTCCTCGGCCAGGTTCTTCAGCCTCGTCCACTCCTCGGTGAGCTGGGCGGCGCCCTAGGCCGCGGGCAGCCAGCCGTCCGCGCGGTCCACCAGGCGGCGCGCCGACCTCGGGCTCATCGCCGGGAGGTAGACCGGGATCGGGCGGGCCGGTTTGGGGCCGACGGCGGAGGGGGGCGATCGTCGTCAACTCGCCCTGGTACGCGACCGGATCGGGGCCCCACACCGCGGCGCACACGTCCAGGAGCTCGCAGGACACCTGCGGAAGGCCGAGGCCCAGCCGGATTGCCACGGAGCGCTCCTCAGTCGGGAACCGATAGCGGTGTGAGTAGACAGCGGGTCACCAGACCCACGCCCGCGTCCAACCGATCAGTGAACTCCTGGGCCAGGGCCGGAAGTTCCCGCAACTGCCACAGAACCTTCGCCGCGGACCAGGAGGCGTCCCTCGCCCGCTCCAGACTCCAGGACGCCAGCAGGTGGGTCATCGGATCGGCCACCTCGAACAGGTCCGGGCCGGGCATGAGTTCCTCGCGGATCCGCTCCTCAAGGAGCGTCAGCATGTCGCCGACCCGGTCGAAGTCCCGCTCCAGGAGGGCGGGTTCGCAGTCGAGCGCACGGCAGCTCTCCACCACGGCGAGCGTCAGGTCGTGCCCGATGTGCGCGTTGATCCCGGCCAGCGCGAACTGCAGCGGCCGCACTCCCGGATGGCGCCGGTACTGGAACAGCGGACGCCAGCACTCCGGTGGGAGCCGGCCCGCCGAAGCCGCCTCCACGGCCGCGAGATAGCGCCCGGCGAAGAGCACGTCGAGGGTGGCCGCAGCCCGCGGATCGGCGAAGCCGTCGTGCGCGATGATCCGCGAGATCTCCTCGGTCACCGTCAGATAGACCCGGTTGAAGACCGCGATGCCGTCCCGGGCCGGCAGATCGGCCCGCAGCACGCGCATCCGCCGGACCACGGGATCCAGCGGCGCGGCGAACCGGTGGGTGTGCGCGAGGTGTCCGGGCTGCGTCGATCCGGGCGGGGTCGATCCGGTTCGCATCGATCCCGTCGGCGTCCATCCGGTCTGCGTCATGGGGGCAGCGTCCCAGTCCGCCGCCGTACCGAGCACCGCCGTAAGGGGGCTTGACCGGAACGGATGAACGCGCGGGCCGGGAGCCGGTCGGCTCCCACGCCAACGTGCCTACCGGGCTACGCCTGCTCCGTCTCGTACGACGACGTCCCCGAATCCAGCAGCGGCTCCTGCTCCTTGAGGTGGGCGGGGGCGAGCGCACGCAGCACGTGGTAGCCGGTGATCACGACGATCGTGCCCAGTGCGATGCCGCTGAGCTGGAAGTTCTCGGTGAACTTCAGGGAGACATTGCCGATGCCGATGATGATGCCCGCGGCGGCCGGCACCAGGTTCAGCGGGTTGCGCAGATCGACCTTCGCGTTGATCCAGATCTGCGCGCCGAGCAGGCCGATCATTCCGTACAGGATGACGGTGATGCCGCCCAGCACGCCGCCCGGGATCGCCGCGACGACCGCGCCGAACTTGGGGCACACGCCGAAGAGCAGCGCGAATCCGGCGGCGGCCCAGTAGGCGGCGGTCGAATAGACACGGGTGGCGGCCATGACGCCGATGTTCTCGGAGTACGTCGTGTTGGGCGGGCCGCCGACCGCGGTCGACAGCATGGAGGCGGCGCCGTCGGCGGCGATCGCGGTGCCCAGCTTGTCGTCGAGGTCGGCGCCGGTCATCTCGCCGACGGCCTTGACGTGGCCCGCGTTCTCGGCGATCAGGGCGATGACGACGGGCAGGGCGACGAGGATCGCCGACCATTCGAAGCTCGGGGCGTGGAAGCTCGGCAGCCCGATCCAGTCGGCCTTGCCCACGCCCGACAGGTCAAGACGCCAGTGGTCCACGGCCTCCGCGCCGCCGTGCACCGAGTGGATCTTTCCGAAGACGCGGTCGAGCAGCCAGGAGATGCCGTACCCGAAGATCAGCCCGAGGAAGATCGCGATCCGGGACCAGAAGCCGCGCAGGCAGACCACGGCCAGACCGGTGAACAGCATCACCATCAGCGCCGTCCACTGGTCCTGGGGCCAGTACGTGGAGGCGGTGACCGGCGCCAGGTTGAAGCCGATCAGCATGACGACGGCGCCCGTGACGATGGGCGGCATCGCGGCATGGATGATCCGCGCCCCGAAGCGCTGCACCGCGAGACCCGCGAAGAACAGCACCACACCCACCACGAAGACCGCGCCGGTCACGGTGGCGCTGGTGCCTCCGGTGGCCCGGATCGCCGCGGCGACACCGACGAAGGAGAGCGAGCAGCCGAGGTAGCTGGGCACCCGGCCCTTGGTGGCGAGCAGGAAGATGACCGTCGCGATGCCGGACATCATGATCGCGAGGTTGGGGTCGAGGCCCATCAGTACGGGGGCGACGAACGAGGCGCCGAACATGGCGACCACGTGCTGAGCGCCGAGCCCGACGGTACGCGGCCAGGAGAGCCGTTCGTCGGGGCGTACGACGGCTCCTGGAGCGGGGGTCCGCCCGTCGCCGTGCAAGGTCCAGCGCACGCCGAGGCGCATGGTCGCTCCAGTTCGTCCGTAGGATTCGCGCGTTTCCGTAGGGTTCGCGCATTCGAAAAGACTCGAAAAGTTCAGGCCAAATATTAATGCCGGATGACGGACGCCCCCGCCAGGGCGGCCGGGCCGCAGGTCCCATCCGTGAATGCCGTTCGCAGATCCATTCAGAGATCTGAGGCGCCTCGCACCGTGGCCCTGGGCGCAGGACGGCCTGCGGCCGTGCGCCGGTTCAGGGCTGACCGGCCGGCGCCGCGTCCGCCGTACGGGCCGGGTCCTGCGGGCGGGCGCGGTCCGGTCCAGGCTCAGATAGCCGAGGCCCAGTTCCCGCACGGGGCCGATGCGGGAGAGCAGGTCGGTGGTGAGCGCCGTTGCCG
>NZ_JBSFIE010000054.1:0-29966 GCF_053597395.1 Streptomyces sp. NPDC001415 | reverse complement strand
CAACTGGGCGCATGCGCCGGGACTCCGCGGGGATCAGACGCGGGCTCACAGGCGCCCAGGGTTCCGTCCCAGGGCTCCCTGGCGTGCGCGGCCCGCTTGCCTACGGGTGGGTGCGGGGGGGCTTCGGAGAAGGCCCGCACCCCACCCGTCAGCTCTCCGCGTCCATCAGCTGGAACAGTTCCTCGTCGCTGGCCGATGCCAGGTCCAGCGTCCCACCGGGGCCGTCGCCCGTCCCCCCGCCGGCTCCCGCTGTCGCGGCCGCCACTGCCTTCAGGCGTGCCACCGTCTCCTCCGAGACCTCCGTGCCGGTCATGAGTAGGTCCTCCAACTCGGCCACGATCGACTCCACATCGCGCACGGGGGAGGCGGGCCGCGCCGTGCTGCGCTCACGTACGAGCCGGACCACCGCGTTCGGGGTGGGGAAGTCGTACACGAGCGTGGCCGGCAGTCGCATGTCCGCGGCCGAGATGAGGCGGTTGCGCAGTTCGACCGCGTTCACCGAGTCGATGCCCAGCTCCTTGAACGTGCGGTTGCCCTCCTCGCCACGCATCTCCTGGCCGCCGAGCACGGCCGAGGTCTCGTCGAGGACCAGGGCCAGCACGAGTGCGTTCTGCGCGGCCTCGTCGAGGCCGGACAGGCGGGCGTCCAGCCCCGACGGCTCTTCACCGGCCGCCGTCCCGCTCATACCGACCGGGGCACCCCAGACACCCGCGGCGTCCACGACGCCTCCGTGGGCAGCCAGGCCCGTCGGTCCCGCGGGAGTCGACGCCAGCCAGAACCGCCGCCGCTGGAACGCGTACGTGGGTAGCGGCACGGGCCGGGCCTCGGGCAGCACCGCGTCCCAGTCGACGGGAGCTCCATGGGCGTGCATCCGGGCGACCGCGGCGAGCAGGGCGTGCCGTTCCGACACTCCGGCGCGCAGGCTCGGCACGGCGGCGGCCCCGGTCTGCGGGTCGGCCGACTCCATGCACTCGTCGATGATCGGCGTGAGCGTCGGATCGGCACCCAGCTCCAGGAACCCGGTGACGCGCTCGTCCCGGAGCAGGCCGATCGCGTCCTCGAAGCGTACGGACTGCCGCACGTGCCGCACCCAGTGGTCCGGGTCGAGTGCCTCCTCGGTGGTCAGCGGGCGGCCGGTGACGGTGGAGACGATCCGAACGGCGGGCGAGGCGTAGGACAGCCCGCGGGCGACCGCGCGGTACTCCTCCAGCATGGGGCCCATCAGTGGCGAATGGGCCGCGACCTTCACCGCGATCCGCCGGGTCTTGTGACCGGCGGCGCGGAGCCGGTCGGTGAGCGCCATGAGGGGGGCCTCGGCGCCCGAGAGCACGACGGAGTGCGGCCCGTTGACGGCAGCGATCCCTATGCAGTCACTCAACTCCGCCAGCCACGGCGTCACTTCGTCCTCGGTGATGCGTACCGCCACCGTCCCGCCACCGGGCGGCAGCGCGGCCATGAGCCTGCCGCGGGCCGCCACCAGGGTGCACGCGTCCTGGAGGGAGAGCACACCGGCGACATGGGCGGCGGAGATCTCGCCGAACGAGTGCCCCACCAGGTGATCGGGGACCAGGCCCCAGGATTCGAACAGCCGGTACAGGGCCACCTGGATGGCGAACAGCGCGGGCTGGGTGTAGGTGGTGTCGTCGAGGAGGGCCGCCTCGTCGGAGCCGGGAGCCGCCCACATCACCGAGGTCAGCGGCAGCGGCAGCAGGGGATCCACCGTGGCGCACACCTCGTGCAGGGCCTGCCCGAAGGCGGGGAAAGCCGCGGCCGCCGCGTGTCCCATGCCGGTGTGCTGGCCCCCCTGCCCGGGGAAGGCGAAGGCCAGTCCGCCCGGTGCGGCATCGTGCAGGATGACGCCGGGGGCGCGCTCGCCACGCCCGAATTCCGCGGCTGTGGACAGGAGTTGCGTCCGGTCGGAGCCGGTGACGACGGCCCGGTGCCGGTGCAGGTTCCGGGTGGTGGTCAGGGCGTGGGCGACGTCCTGGGCGCGCAGGTCCGGGTGGGCCGTCACGTGCTCGGCGAGGCGTTGTGCCTGTGCGCGCAGCGCCGTCCGGCTCCGGGCGGACAGCACCCAGGGCGCGGTCGGGTCGTCGGCCGGCTCCGGGACCCGCGCCGGTCCGGACGCACCCCGTGCCTCCTCCGGGGACTCGCCCGGTGCCTCCTCCAGGATCACGTGCGCATTGGTCCCGGTGAGTCCGAACGAGGACACCCCCGCCCGGCGCGTGCGTCCGCTCTCCCGTGGCCAGGGCTGGGCCTCGGTCAGCAGCCGTACCGCACCGGCGGACCAGTCCACCTCGGCCGAGGGGGTGTCCGCGTGCAGCGTCCGCGGCAGGACGCCGTGGTGCAGCGCGAGAACCGACTTGATGACCCCGACGACGCCGGCGGCCGCCTGGGTGTGCCCGATGTTCGACTTCACCGACCCCAGCCACAACGGCCGGTCCGCGGGGCGCTGTTGGCCGTACGTGGCCAGTAGTGCCTGGACCTCGATGGGGTCGCCGAGGGGCGTGCCGGTGCCGTGCCCTTCCAGGGCGTCCACGTCCTGCGGTGTCAACCCGGCATCGGCCAGGGCCTGGCGGATGACGCGCTGCTGTGCGGGCCCGCTCGGCGCGGTGAGCCCGTTGGAGGCGCCGTCCTGATTCACCGCGGAGCCGCGGACGAGCGCCAGGACGCGGTGTCCGTTGCGTCGGGCGTCGCTCAGCCGCTCCAGCAGCAGCAGCCCCGCGCCCTCCGCCCACGCGGAGCCGTTCGCGGAGTCGGAGTACGGCATGGCGCGGGCGTCGGGGGAGAGGGCGCGCAACCGGGAGAAGTGTGTGAAGGGCGTCGGGGTCGCCATGACGGTGACGCCGCCGGCCAGCGCCAGGTCGGTCTCGCCGGACCGCAGGGACCGGCAGGCCAGGTGCAGGGCGACGAGGGACGAGGAGGAGGCGGTGTCGACCGTCATCGTGGGGCCTTCGAGCCCGTAGGTGTAGGCGACGCGCCCCGAGGTTGCGCTACCGGCGGTCCCGGTGGTGAGCATGCTTTCCCATGCGTTGGGCGCCGCGGACGCGTGGGCGCCGTAGCCGCGGTCCATCGCGCCGGCGAACACGCCGGTACGGGTCCCCCGCAACGACTCCGGGGCGATGCCTGCCCGCTCGAAGGTCTCCCAGGCCGCTTCCAGGAGCAGCCGCTGCTGGGGATCGATCGCCGTCGCTTCCATGTCGGACAGGCCGAAGAAGCCCGCGTCGAAGTCGCCCGCGTCGCGCAGGAAGCCGCCTTCACGGGCGTAGGTGGTACCCGGCTGGTCGGGATCGTCGTCGAAGAGCCGGTCCAGGTCCCAGCCACGGTCCTCCGGGAAGGGGGACATGGCGTCGGCCCCGTCGGTGAGCAGCTCCCACAGGGCCTCGGGGGAGCCGGCTCCGCCCGGCAGCCGGCAAGCCATGCCGATGATGGCCACCGGGTCGGCATCGTCCGGCGAGGTCCGACGCGGCTCTTCCCGGGCCGGCTCCTCCTGCTCGGCCAGGAGCCGCGCGACGGCCCGCGGGGTGGGGTGGTCGAAGGCCAGCGTGGTCGGGAGCGGGAGCCCGGTCTCCTCCCGGAGCAGATTCCGCAGCCGTACCGCGAGGATGGAGTCGAGGCCGAGCTGCCGGAAGTCGGCCTCGGGGGAGAACAGGACGGACGTGCCGTCCTTCCCGAGCAACCGGCCGACGCAGTCGCGTACGAGGTCCAGCGCCTCCTCGACCGTGTACGGCGGGATCGCGCCGAGCCGGGCCGGGACGGACACCTCCTCAAGGCCGGTGAGCAGCTCATGGAGCGCCCGGCGGTCGAGCTTCCCGGCGGGGGAGAGGGGAAGCTCGGGCACGGTGAGTAGTTCGAGGGGGATCTTGTGGTCGGCGAGGCCCAGCCGGTGCAGGAACGCGGTCACTTCGGTCAGGCCGATCGTGCGGTCCGCGTGGTCCGTCACGATCAGGCACGGGTACTCCCCGAGCCGGTCGTCCGGTGCGCCGGCCACGGCCAGCGGGCCCAGGCCCGCAAGACCCGCGAGCACTCCCTCGACTTCGGCGGCGCTGAACTTCCGGCCACCGGTGTTGATCAGTTCGGCGGTCCGGCCGTGCAGGGTCACCACTCCGTCGGCGTCGACGGCCGCGAGATCGCCGGTCCGCAGCCAGCCGTCGTCGGTGAGGGCCGAGCGCGTCAGCTCCGGCTCGCGGAAATAGCCTCGGAACAACCCCGGTCCCCGGTAATGGAGTTCACCGGTTTCGTCCGCCGCGCACACCTCGCCGTGTTCATCGACGACCCGCAGGTTCCCGCCGCCGACCGGCCCGCCCACACTGCCGTCGGGGTCCTGGGCCCGGGTGCGGGTGCCGGTGCCGATCTCGGACATGCCCCACACCACGACCAGTTCGCAGTCGAGGACGCCGCGTACCTGAGCGGCGAGCGCGGGCGCCAGGGCGGCCCCCGCCGTACGCACCTGGTGTGGCGCGAAGCCCGTCGGCTCGTCCGTCCTGGCCAACCGCGCGACGACGTCCCGCAGTTGCGTGGGCACGGCGAAGACGACGCGGGGGGCATGCTCCCGCGCCAACGCCACGAAGCGGTCCGCGTCCCACCCGGTGAGCAGCACCTGTCCGCAGACGGCGAGCAGCGCCGCATGCACGGCTTGGAGGCCGAACAGATGGGTCATCGGGCAGGCCGTGAGCACCGTACCGGCGAAGGTGTCTGCATCCTCGGCGAGGACGGCAGCGGTGTTCGACAGCAGACCGTCGTGGCTGTGCACACACAGCTTGGGCCGCGCCGAGACCGTTCCGGATGAGGGGATCAGAACGAGCGGCAGGTCGGGGGTGACGTCCACCGGCCGGGGCCGACTGCCCGCCCAGGCCGCCAGTAGCCCGTCCAGCGACTTGGCACCCGCCTTTCGGCACTCCGCCTCCGACGCCCCGGTCAGCAGCACACCGCGCAGCGACGGGACACCCTCCCCGAGCGAACGGGCCGTCGCCGCGCTTTCACTCCCGGAGGCCGACAGGACCAGCAGGACGGGTTCCGCCCGGGTCAGCAGCGCATGGACCTCCGGGGCCGGAGTGCCCTGGTGGACGGGGAGCAGCACGGCTCCGACGGCCGCGACGGCCAGGTGCAGGGTCTGCAGCTCCCAGCAGTTCGGCAGCTGTACCGCCACCACGTCGCCGGGCGCGACCCCCGACGCCTGTAGGCCGCGGGCCAGCGCGTCGACGTCCGCTCGCCACTGTGTCCACGTCCACGAGCGGTCCCCGTCGACGACGGCCACGGAGTCGGGAGCGGATCCCACGGCGGCCTCGAACACATCGGGCAGCGTGTAGCCGCCCAGTACCTCCGCCGCGTCGGTGGGTGGCTGGATCACGTAGTCATCTGTGTGGACGGGCACCATCACTCCCGGATCTCAAGCACTCTCGTCTGGTGGGGGGGGCAACGCGGTGGGACCCGGGCTCCTGCTCCGGTCGGGCCTCAGCCCTCGTGCACGGTGATGGCCCGGGACGGGCACAGGCCACCCGCCAGTCGGGCCGTGGTCTCCTGGGCGGCGGTCGGGTCGGCGAGGAGGGTGACGAGTCCGTCATCGTCCTGGTCGAAGAGCGCGGGCGCGTTCAGCACGCACTGGCCCGCCCCCACACAGCGGTCGGGGGCGACGGTGATACGCATGTCGATGTCTCTCCTGGTCTCTTCTGCGGTAAAGGTGGGCCCGTCCGGTGGTCGGTGGCACGCGCCCCGGGCGGACGGGCCGGGCGGCTACCAGCGGACCGGAAGCTCGTGCAGCCCGTAGAGCACGCTGTCGTACTTGATGCTCAACCCCTCGACCGGCGTGGCGAGTTGGAGGTTGGGGATGCGCTCGAAGAGCTTCCGGTAGGCGACCTCCATCTCGATCCGCACCAGGTTCTGCCCCAGGCACTGGTGCACGCCGTAGCCGAAGGCCACGTGACTGCGGGCGGACCGGGAGGGGTCGAACGTGTGGGGGCATTCGAAGACGGACTCGTCGTGGTTGGCCGCGGCGACCAGCGGCACGATGCCTTCGCCCGCCTTGATGAGCTGGCCGGCGATCTCCACGTCCTCGACCGCCACCCGCAGGGACACCAGGTCGGCGACGGAGTGGAAGCGCAGCGTCTCCTCCACGGCCCGGTCGTCATTGATCCACTGGGGGTGCGTCAGCAGGGTGACCACGCCGAGCGCGATGTTGTTGGCCGTGGTCTCGTGGCCGGCGATGAGCAGCAGCATCAGCACGCCCGACAGCTCATGGGGGGCGATGACGCCGTTGGCCAGCAGTCGGCTCACCAGGTCGTCGCCGGGCCACTTCTCCTTGATGGAGATCAGTCGGTTGATGTAGCGCAGCAGTTCCTTGCCGGCCGTCTTGCGCTGCTCTTCGGTGGCGTTGCGGAGGGAGACCAGGACGCGGGTCCTGGACTCGAAGAACTCACGGTCCGCGGGCGGCACTCCGAGCAGCGAGGAGATCACCAGAGAGGGGATGGGCAGTGCGAAGTCGGCGACGAGGTCCGCGGTGTTGCCCGCGGCCAGCATCTCGTCCAGGCGCGCCTCCACCGTGCGTTCGATCGCGGGCCGCATCGCCCGTACCCGCCGCACGGTGAACTCCGGGATCAGGGCCTTGCGGAACCGGTCGTGGTCGGGGGAGTCCATCCCCACGAACCAGCCCGGGATCTGATCCTGCTTGGGCACTCCCACGGTCTCCCCGACGTTGGGGAATCCCTCGTGCTCGGGGTTGGAGCTGATTTTGGGGTTGGTCAGTACGGCGCGAACGTCCTCGTGCCGGGTGACCAGCCACACCCGCTTGCCGTCGGGCAGGTGCGAGAGGACCAGGCCCTGCTGGTCGCGGTAGTCGGCGTAATGGGGTGGCGGGAACGGCACGCCGGGTTGGCGCAGCGGAAATTCGACCATCGGCGAATCCGTCGTGTCCGTGGCCGGACCTGCCTGGGCCGAGGCCGGGCAGGTCCGCGGCACGGCCGGGCCTGTGTGCGTCATGGGTCGGTATCCCCTCTCGAACGGTCCGTCAGCCGGCGCCGTAGAACGCGCGGACCCTGTCGATCACGAAGTCCTGGTCGGCGGCCGTGAGTTCGGTGTGGGTGGGCAGATACAGCCCGTCCTCGGCAAACGCATGTGCCTTGAGCGAGGGCCAGTCGGGATGGAAGTACATGGGCTGCTGGCTCATCGGCTTGAAGAACAGCCGGGTCTCGATCGACTCACCAGTCAGGAACTCCCGCAGCTCCGCACGGCGCTCGGCCCGCAGGTCGTACATCCACAACACGTCCCTCGGCGGCATCAACGTGATACCAGGAACGTCGGCAAGGCCCTCGTCATAACGCCGCTCGATCTCGCGCCGGGTTTCGAGGATGTCGTCAAGCCGTTCGACCTGGCCGAGCGCGATGGCGGCCTGCATGGCCGTCATGCGGAAGTTGTAGGCGACCTTCTTGTGCAGGAAACTGTGGTCCTTGGTGAAGGCCATGGCTCGCAGGTGCGCCAGTTGCCCGGCCAGCTTGGGGTCGTCGGTGAGGCAGATGCCGCCCTCTCCCGCCGTAATGATCTTGTTGGCGAACAGTGAATAGCAGGCGATGTCCCCGACCGGACGGATGCCGTGGGCCTCGGCGCTGTCCTCCACGACCCGCAGGTTGTACTGGTACGCAATATCCATAACGGCGTCCATGTCGCAACGCCTGCCATAGATGTGAACGGGCATCACGGCCTTCGTGCGCGCCGTGATCTTCTCCTCGATGCGGGTGACATCGATGTTGAGATCGTCCCCGCAGTCCACGAACACGGGCGTCGCACCGGTATAGGTGACCGCCCACGCCGAAGCGATCATCGTGAACTCCGGGACGATGACCTCATCACCCGGGCCGATCCCCAATGCCCGCAGCGCGAGCGTGAGCGCCGCCGTCCCCGACGAACAGGAAACGCCGTGCGCGATCCCGTTGTATTCGGCGAAGGCACGCTCGAACCTCTGGACCATCGGGCCCTGAGAAGATATCCAGCCGTCCTCGACGGTGGTGGTCAGATACTCCAACTCCCTGCCGTCCAGAGCGGGCCTGGAAACCGGGTACTTGAAAGACATCCGCTGCCTCTTCCTGGTCTTCCTCGTGGTCCTGGTACGTATGTGGGTGCGCGCGGCCTTACGCCGGAGCCGGAGCCAGGGCCGAATGCCCGAGGATCAGCTCGGCAGCGGTCTCCCGGCCGCCGGCCGCACGCTGCAGGGCACCGAGCCGCTTCGCGTTCTCATGGAAGGAAGGGGTCTCAAGCACCCGCGTGAGCTTGTCGAGCACGTCGTCGACGTCGATGTCCCGCGGCCGGTCGAGGGTCAGACTGATACCGAAGTCCCGGCCGCGTACGGCCTGGTCGTAGCAGTCCACCCACAACGGCCGGACCACGAGCGGCTTGCCGAAATACACGCCCTCGTTGTAGCCGTTGCCGCCACCGTGGGTGAAGAACACCTTCACGTTCGGATGAGCCAGCACGTCCAACTGCGAGGGCACCCAGTTCTCGATACGGAGATTCGCCGGCAAGGACTCCTTCGGCGGCAGCAGATGCTGCTGCTCCGACGGCAGCTTCCACAGCACCTGATGCCGGCCCTCAAGCCGACGGGTGACCTCCACCATGGAATTGACCTGGTGCTGGGTGAGCCGGGTGATCGTCCCGAACCCCACATAGACGACCGAGGACTGCTCATCCAGCCACTGCGAAAGTACGTGGTCCTGTGATGCTTCCGGTAACGGCGGCACCATCGCACCGACCAGCCGCACCTTCTCCGGAATGTCGAAGGGATAGTCCAGCTCGGCGATCGAATTGCACAGCACCAGATCGGCGTGCTCGATCCGCGCCATCGGACTGAGCGGCCCGAGCCCGTGCGCTTTGCGCCGCCGGTTGTCCTCCGAGACCACCTTGCCCATCTGTGGCGTGCAGAACATCGCCAGCGTCCGCCACTTGAAGAGCGCGTTGCTCATCCGCTGGGTGGGCGTCATCGGGTGCGGCAGCCCCGTGTGCGGTACGGGGAAGTCCCCCGGCGTGTAGCCCTTGGAGAAGGGAGTGAACGCCGTCAGCACATTGCTCGGCACGAACGGCACACTCAGCATGTACGGAATCTTCCGAGAAATAGCCAATTCGATCCCGAAAGCGCTGATGCAGTCGATGACCATCAGCGCCGGCCGCACCTCGTCGACGAAGGCCGCCAACTTGCGGAACTTCTCCTCGTGTCGCCACGGCTTGTAAGAGTGCCGGATCACCGCGCGGTGCGCCTTGAAACGCGAGGGCTGAGTGACCTCGCGATAGACCGTGTCGTCCCACGTCACCGCCGACAACTCGGTGGCCACGTCGCCCAGCGAGACGAACTCCACCTCGGACCCGACCGAGATCCTCTTCATATCCCCGCGCCGGGGCTCATCGGTGGCGAACCAGAGATCCGGAACGTTCTGACGGGAGAGCTCTTCGGCGAGCACGAGCAGTGGATTGACCAACCCACTCTCCGGAAGGCTGACGAAGAGGATCGGCCGTCGGGCGGATTCCATGGATTCCCTTTCGCGAGGACGGACGGGGTTCGGCGAGCACCCCCTCATGCGGATCGACTGGCCGCACCTCTCTTTGATCTCACGCCACCCACCGGAAAATCCGTAGAACCCGTCCGGCATTTCGGGGCGGGGGGCGAACCGACTGCCGGATGCCGTACCGGAGGCAGAGGCAGAGGCAGAGGCGGGTGTGGTGCCGGAGACCGGCGCGCAAGGTGCCGGCGGACGCGGGACCTCCGCCACCGCGCACGCCGCATGGCGGGCTGCGAACCCCTGCCATGCGGCGGCACAACGGCCCACTGCGGTATCCCGCCCCGCGAAGGGCACGGGAACCGCGCGACCGGCCTCGGACGACACGCAGCGAAGGGACCGCCATTCCGGCGGAGCATTCAGGACGCGGTCTTGACGTCCTCCGCGATGATTCGCTCGATGTTCCGCTCGGCCAGGGCCGTGATGGTCACGAAGGGGTTGACTCCGATGGACCCCGGGATGAGCGCGCCGTCCGTGACATAGAGGTTGCGGTAGCCGGCGACCCGGCCGTACCCGTCGGTGGCCTTGCCCAGGACGCAGCCGCCGAGCGGGTGGTAGCAGAAGTCGTCGGAGAAGTTCTTCAGCTGCGGCCCGAACAAGTCGTAGCGGTACATCGTCGTGTTGGCCTTGTTGATCCGGTCGAACAGCGACCTCGCGGCATCGACCGCGGGCCTGTTCTGATCCCGGGTCCAGCGCAGCACCGCCCGGTCGCTGGCCTTGTCGTAGACGAAGGTGCCGCGCTCCGGGTTCTTGGTGATCGCCAGATAGAGACTGACCCAGGTCTCCAGGCCGGCGGGCATCGGCGCGATCTCCGCGAAGACCGGGGCGGCGGGGTTGTTCCAGTCGTCGATGCCCAGGGCGGGAATCGACGACTGGTGGGCACCGGTGGGGTTCCAGACGTGGTTGGCCCGGCCGGTCATGATGTTGCCGTTGGGGCCCCAGCCCGCGCCGACCTCGGCATTGAGCTCGGGCAGTGCACCGGTGTCCCGGGCGCGCACCAGCAGCTCGGTGGAGCCGAGACTGCCGGCGCCGAGGAACAGATGGCCACAGGCGATCTCCTTGTGGGCGAGGACCCTGCCGTCGGCGTCGGTCTGGTCCACGGACAGAACATAGCTGCCGTCCGCCTGCTGACTGATCGCCTTGACCTGGTGCAGGGTCTCGATGGTGACCTTGCCGGTGCCGAGCGCGGCAGCCAAGTAGGTCTTGTCCAGGCTCTGCTTGCCGTGGTTGTTGCCGTAGATGACCTCGCCCGCCAGCGCGGACTTGGGCACCTCACCGGCGTCCTCACGTTGCATGTGGCCGAAGTCGTAGACGTTGGGTACGAAGGTGGTGCTCAGGCCCGCCTTGCCCGCCTGTTCGCGCGAGACCCGCGCGAACTTGTACCACTCCGTCCTCTCGAACCAGCCCTGGTCGATGTGGTTCACCTTGAGCATGGAGTTGGCGCGCGGGAAGTACTGCTCATACATCTGTGAGGCGTCCACGTGCGGCAGCACCTCCTCGAAGTACGCGCGCTTCGGTACGACGGCCATGCCGCCGTTGACCAGCGAACCGCCGCCGACACCCCGACCCACGTACACCGACATCTGGTCGAAGTGCACCTTGTCCAGCACTCCCGCATACGGGGTGATGTCCCGGTTGATCACATCCAGCCACAGGAACGAGCCCAGCGGGGCCTCGGTGCGCGACTTGAACCAGCTCGACCGGCGGTCGGGCGTGAGCATTCCGCAGAAGACGTTGCCGTCGCCCGCGGGCTTGTTCCACAGCTGGCCCATTTCGAGCATGAGCGTCGGAATCCCGGCCTCGCCGAGCCGCAGCGCGGATACCGCGGCGCCGTATCCCGTACCGATCACCACGGCGGGTACGAACGAGCCGCTGTCGGCCCGCGGACTCCGCTTTTCGGCGGCCGCGGCACGCGGGGCGACGGAAATCGTGGTCATTCCGGCGACGGCGGCGCTACTGAGCGCTGCCATTCCGAGCAGACGGCGTCGTGACAGATGCTGGTTCTGCTGGTTGTCAAACACGCTGATAGTACCCCGATCTTCACCAACAAGACTTTCCCCGCAGGGCTGTTCCGCGGGGGCCGTCCCGGTGGGAGCCGCGGGCGGTCCGTCATCGGCCCGAACCGCCGCGCGCCCCCATCCTCATCACGAAAGACTGCGGGAAATGCCAGAGGTCCGAGGGCCGTTGACCGCCTACAATGCGACGCCCCTCCGGATCGGCGCCGCCTCGGCGGGAGCGCGACACCTGTCTCACCCGCCGCCCGCCGACGAGTTTCAGATCGTTCGGCAGAGGCGGGCGGCATCCAGCATCGCGGCATGGACATTTCTGCTTGCCACCGAGTCCCCCATGCGGAACAGCTGGAACGAACCGTATTCGTCGCGCACCACCGACTGGGGCTTACGAGCCAGCAGTTCCGCCACGTCAACGGCCCCCCAGGTTGGTCGAGGAATCGAGCAGTTCGTCGTAGGGCTCCTGGACCGGCTCTGTGCCCATCTCAGCCACGACGGCATCGAAGGTGCGGTGCTCGCGGAAAACGAAGCCGTCCACACCGAGTTCCACCGCCAAGCCCTCCGGAGTCCTGGTGACCCCGTGCAGCCGTCGAAGGGGCGTGACCTCGACACCGATTTCCGCCAATGCATTGACGTAGCCGGACGCCGTCAGCGAGCCGACGTCGGGTGAGAGCGTGCGCTCTGGCATGACGATCTCGGCGGTAGCGCCACTTTGGACGAGGGCCTCCACCGCGTCGAGCGCCTGGTTGCCGCCGTGGTCGTCGTAGACCATCACATGCCCCCGCAGCCGTCCCGCACCGGCGAGTACGTCCCGTCGCGGCCAGCGCCCAGCCTGAGCAAAGTCAGTGGCGTCTGAACAGAATGGGCGGCCGGGTATCGGGCGTCGTGTGATGCAATTGGCTCATCGCGCCAGCGCGATTTCGCCGCTGACCAGCGGCGTGTGCCTATGGCCAGTGTCCCCCCTCGGACACTTTCCACGTGTGCACATCAGAGCGGGTTGTGACTCAACAGTCACGATCCGCTCTTTTGCATAGTGGACGAGGTTGAGGCCCAGGGCTTCGTGGAGGCGTTGTTTGTTCTCGGGTTCGGCTGATGGCAGGGCTGAGGTGATGTCGCCGAGCTGTTCGACCAGCTCGTGGATCTCGGCTTCGGTGAGCACGGTGCGGCGGGCGGAGGTGGTCTCGCTGAGTTGGCGTTGGGCGGCGGCTTTCTCGGTCTGGGTCTGGTTGATCCATCCGGTGACGAGTTCTGGAGGGGAGGAGCGGCGCTGCACAGCAGCCCGCACCTCCCCTCTCCCGCTGCCGAGCGTCCTGATACGAAGAACGCCAGCTCCTTAAGAAGCAACTCGTCGAACGAGCCACGCAGTGCTCACCCACGCGCCAGCGTGGCCTCCCACTTCGTCATGCGGGAACCCTGCCCAACGAGAGACGACGCCATGGCTCCAAGCCCCCTGCAACGCTCCGCCTCAATTCCGTTCGGTGGCCCTGGCCGTCGGTGACGGTCTGTTGGGTGCCCTGGCGCGGGATCACGGTGGGCTGTTTCCCGCTGAACGCTGTCGGCGGGGCAATGGCGTACTGCTGTGGGGCAGAGTTGGCGATTGAGGGGTCAGAGGAGCTTCTGCGGGCCCTGGTACTGGTCGACGGGTGCGATGTTGCAGGCGGCCTTGGGGCCGCCGAGGGCGTGCCCACCGATGCCCTCGCCCTCGGGCAGCGGCACCAGGCAGCGGCCGTCGATGTTGATGAGCGGGGCACCGTAGGTGTTGAGGATGCCGCCCGAGTCGCCCGCGATGACGGTGTTGCCGTTGCTGGTCCCGAAGTCCGTGGCGCCGGTGCCACTCGCCGCGCTGCCGCCGTTACCGGTGGTGCCAGTGCCAGTGCCGGTGCCGGTGCCGGTGCCGGTGGTGCCAGTGCCAGTGCCAGTGCCAGTGGTGCCAGTGCCGCAACTGCAACCGGTGCCGGTGCCGCTCGTGGTCGGGCCCTGCGCAGCGCCGGCGAGGAGGCTCTGGAGCGCGGCGGTGGGGATCTGAACTGGGATGGTGGAGGGGGTGGTGGTGTTGGCCTGAGGCTTAGTGGAAGTGGTGGTGGGCTGGGGCTTGGTGGAGGTGTTCTGGGCCGGGGGCTTGGGCCATGCCGAGGCGGGCGCGGCGATGGCCATCGTGGCGGCGGTGGCGAGGGCCGCTCCGGCGAGAACCTTCTTGATCACGGTTGTGCTCCCATTCAGTGGTTGGTGAGGGGTGACAGGCCCGCCCTGTGGAACCTGCCGCCCCTTGGAACGAGGAATGTGCACAATACGTCACAAAGTGGGCACATTTGGGCCAATACGCGGTGGGGGCTGGTGCGTCCGCTGTCCGCCGGCGGCCTCCCTGGGGCCGCAGGCGCGGCCACACCCGGAAGCGAACGTCCTTGGCCGCTGACGGCACCGGTATGGGCGCGCAATTTCCGGTGCCCCGCCCCGAACGGCGGCGTTCTTGAATGCGCAGGGTCCCGAGGCCGTGTCCGGACCTCGGGACCCTTGTGCACTCTCCAACGCGCCGGGTTCAACGGTTCTCCGCAGTCCCGGTCACCCGCTTCCCCCGCCCGGCCCATTGAGGGGTGCTGCGGGCTGCGCAGGCTTGTCGTTCGTAGCTCGTCGTGCCGGGTTTCCTGGAGGGAGACCCCTACGCCGGACGGTGCGTCAGAGCAGCTTCTGCGGGGCCAGGAACTGGTTGACCGGCGCGACCTGGCACTCGTTCTTGAGACCGCTGAGGCCATGCCCGCCGATGCCCTCGCCTTCGGGCATCGGCACCGCGCAGCGCAGGTCGACGCCGCCGAGCGGAGCGCCGTGGTTGTTGAGGATGCCGCCTGACGCGCCGGAGATGGCAGTCTCGCCGTTGCTGGTCCCGAAGTTCCCAGTGTCTGCCGAGGCGGGCACGGCGACGGCCATCGTTGCGGCGGTGGCGAGGGCCGCCCCGGCGAGAACCTTCTTGATCACGGTTGTACTCCCGTTCGGTGGTTCAGAGAGGGGTGACAGGCCCTCCCCGTGGGGAAGCCTGTCGTCCCTGGAACGAGGAACCTGGACAACACGTCACAAGTTGTGCCCATTCGGGCCAATGCTCGACTCGTCGGCGCAACAGTCACCGGGCTCGCGCGCTCCGCGACGCCCCTGCGGCCCCACCAGTGGCCAGGCGAGAGGCCGGGCTGTCGGCAGTGGCGATGGTCCGCTGTCCGCCATGGCCCGTTCCGCGGGCGGACCCGCAGAAGCCATGGTTGCGACCGCTCCGACGCCACCGGCACGGACACGCATGTCCGGTACCCCGGCACGACCTGCGGGGTTGTGGGTGCGCCGGGTCCCAGGGCGACTGGTCAGACCCCGGGACCCTTCAGGGCGCTCTCCACCGTGATCTTGCCCCGGGTTCAACGACTCCCCCCAGCCCCGGTCACCCCGCTTCCCCCGCCCAGCCCAATTACGAGCCCGGCGAGCCGTGAATGCACCCCACCTCGGCGCGGCATGAGGAGAGTTGACCTGGTCCGCGCCGAGCTCATCTCCCTCAGGGGAACGTGAGGACGGGCTTGATGACGTGGCCTGCTGACGCGGCCTTGGCAGCGGCTTCGATGTCGCTGAAGGGGAACTCGGTGATGAGTTTGTCCAACGGGATATGAGCCAGGGCCGTTAACTTTACGGACCCCGGGCATGCTGCTCGCAGCATGGCTGGTGCACCGCTTCGTCGAACGCCCCGCCGTCCGTGCACTCAAGCGCCACATCACGCCGCTCTCCACCTGAGGGCCCTTCGCGGGCGAATCGCGGGAAACCTGTCCCCGTTGCGGCGGCCAGCAGGCACTCGACCACAAGGCGGCACCACCGGTCGAACCGGTGGTGCCGCCTTGTGCCGGCCGCTGGCGTCCCCGTCCGTTCCGCCACCGCCGCCGGTCTTCTCGTCGATGCCGGCGAGCCGGCTCGCCCAAGGGGCGGTCAGACCCCGGTCGTCAGCTTGCAGGGGACCTGAAGCGTGACTGTCGTCGGGCCGCCCGGAGGGCTGCTGATGCCGAGCGTGCCGTCGAAGGCGCTGATGCGGCGTTCGATGCCGAGCAGGCCACTGCCCGCCTCGGCGCCCGCGCCGCCGTGGCCGTCGTCGGTGACGGTGATGAAGAGCGCGCCGGTCCGGTGCTGAAGGTCGATCAGGACGCGGCGGGCGCCGGAGTGCTTGGTCGCGTTGGCAAGGAGCTCGCAGACGGCGAAGTAGCCGGCGGACTCCACCGCGGGTTCCGGCCGGGCCTGCAGATTCGCGGTGACGTGGACCTGGAGGTGGCTCTCCAGGGCGAGGGATCGTACGGCGTCGACCAGGCCGCGGTCGGCGAGCACGGGCGGGTGGATGCCGCGTACCAGATTGCGAAGTTCCTCCAGGGCCTGCACCGAGGCGTCCCGGGTCTCGGCCAGCAGGGCGCGGGCGGCCTCGGGGTTCTGGTCCAGGAGCGACTCCGCGGCGCCGATCTTCATGCCCATGGCGAGCAGGCGGGCCTGTGCGCCGTCGTGCAGGTCACGCTCGATGCGGCGGATCTCGGCGGCGGAGGAGTCCACGACGTCGGTGCGGGTCCGGGCCAGGTGCTGGACGCGGTGCGACATGCGGGACCGTTCGGTGGGCGCGAGCAGCGAGTGGGTCAGACGGGCGTGCAGGCGCAGTACGTACGGTGCGATGAAGAGGCCGACGGGGATCTCGACGAAGCCGAGCACGGCGGCCATGACGGCGTCGTTGTGGTCGTTGAGCGGGATGAACATGTACCAGCTGCCGTCCCAGGCGGTGACCACCGGCTCCCAGATCAGGGGCAGCAGCAGGCCGAAGATGCCGTGCGCGAGCATGCCGAAGGGGATGATCGCGAGGAGTCCGCCGACGGTTATGGAGACCTGCGCCCACAGCAGGTCGCGCCAGGTGGCGCTGTCGGTGAAGAGCGCCTCGCACTTGCGCCAGGCGCCGAGCCAGCCGCCCTGCTGCGGGGGAGCGGCCCGGTAGGGGGAGGCGATCTCGACCCCGCTCGCGGCGGTCATCCGGCGCTGTGCCTGGGCCGACCAGCGCACCGCCGCGACCATGGGCGGGACCAGGAACAGGCCGACGCCGATGAGCACCAGGGACATCGCGGTGAGGGCGAACCAGGCGAGGAACACGGCCAGGAGCCCGAGTCCGAACATGGCGAGCCCACGGCCCATCGCCACCCAGCCCGCCGTGAACCACGAGCGTCCCTGCCGCACTCCGTGCGGGGAACCGGTCGAACCATCCGTCATGTCAGTCGTCTCCATGTTGCTCGGCCCGGGAGGGTCGCCCCCGTTGTCTACTGTTGATCATCTTGGGCGTTGCGCAGGCGAAGGTCAGTAGGCTTAGCCCTACTTCTCGCGGGAGGTGGGACCCGTCCCGCGTGCGGGTGCCTGGGGGCGCAGGCGTCGGCCGCCCAGCAGGATGAGCAGGGAGGGCAGGGTCAATGCCCGTACGAGGGTGGCGTTCAGAGCCACCGAGGTGATCAGTACGACGCTGAGCCGCCCCACTTCGCCGGAACACAGCTGCGTGGCGAGCGCGAACACGGTGCCCATCACGGTGGCGCCGCCGGTGACGGCATCCGACGTGCCGGTCAGGCCGCGCACCGTAGCCTCGCGCGCGGGCATCCCGTGGGCCCCGTACTCCAGGACGTGACCGACCACGAAGCGGTGGAGGTTGACGGACACCGCCAGGGCGAGAACGAAGCTCAACAGCGGCGCCCAGGCGGCGGTGGTGCTGTGGCCCCAAGTACCGGGGGCCTGCCGGGGTTTCCACACGGTCAGGATCAGCAGGGCGAGCCCGCAGGACGCGGCGGACGCGAGCGCACTGGGCAGCGTGACCGCGAGGGCCGCGGGTGCGGAGCGGAACACGGCGGTCAGGACAGCGAAGGTCAGCAGGACCGTGGAAAGGGCCACCGCACCCACCGTGAGTTCGGTGGTGCTGCCGTCCGAAGCGCCGCCGATGCCGATCGGCCCGCCTGTCGGATCCCACCACAGCAGAGGCAGGGCGAGCAGGCAGAGCACGACAGTCGAGGACACCAGCGTCACGACCGGCCGCCGGACGCCGGGCCGCAGCAGGGCGGGCCACAGCCGCGGCGGTCCGAGTCGGTAGGCCAGGCGCCACAGCACGGGCAGCCGGGGCCAGCCCAATCGCCGTCCGTAGCGCGCGCACACGGCGGGCAGCACGGTGAGCGAGGCCAGCATGACGGCGGCGACGGTGAGGATCACCCCGGTCGCCACGGCGGACAGCATCGCGTCACCGGAGGCGTAGAGCCCACAGGTCACCACGATCGTCACGCAACAGGACCGGAGCACCGAGCGGCTGGAGGCGGCAGCGGTGCCGGCCGGGCCCGGCCGGTTGGGCCAGCGCCGCCAGGTCAGCCGCTCGCGCCACAGGTAGACCAGCGAATGGATGAGGCCGAGCGACGCCCCGAGCACGGCGGCCAGGGCGAGCACCGACAGGGTCGGGCCGTGGTCCGCGAAGCACAGCGCGGCGAGCGCCCACCATCCGGTGGCGGCGGCCACCGCGCTGAGGGCGACGAGCACGGTGAGGAGCGCCGGAGGGATCGCGGCGAGCAGGCAGGTCATCACCACCAGGACGACCATCGCCGCGATCAGCAGCGTGCCCGCGGGGCCCACCCCCGTGAGGCCGCCGCTGAAGGGTTCGGCGGCGCCGGCTCGCGCGGTGTCCAGCCAGACTGTCCGGCGCGCCCGCAGGGCGAGGCCGCCCGCAACGACCGAGGCGGCCACGACGGCCAGCCAGAGTGCGATCGCCCGCCGGGGATGGGCGGCGCTCCAGCCGGCCACCCGGTCCACGGCCGCCGCCAGGCCTGTCACGACCACGGGTACCTCTTTCTCTCGAACCTCCCCTGGAGCCCGGAAATGTGTTCAGGGGCAGGACGTTCACCATGCTGGTGGTGTGCCTGACCGAGTGCACACCTGTTAAACCGCCCGTCAAAAGTGGGCCTAGCACTACTGCGGAAACCTGGAAGTCTCCCTGAACACCCCGCGATAAACACTGTCATTGGGCGGTCACTCGACTGTCAGTGGCTTTCGCAACACTGTCCGGGACAGCATGCCGGTGGGTTACGGAAGACGGGGAGCGCGAGAGTGCCGAGATGTGCCGGAGCGGCTGAATGACATCGTTGACGGCTGTTTCCACCTATCTCCCGAAGAGCGTCCCCATCGCTGAGCTCGCGGAACAATCTGCAGTGGACGAAGCGCAGGTGAAGCGCTTCCAGCGATTCTACGGACTGTCCGCGGTCTGCCGTTCCCCGCGCCGTCGGGAGGACGAGCTGCTGCTTGCCGCAGCGTCCGGACTCGACGCGCTGCGCGGGCGGGAAGACCGAGTCCGGTATGTAATCCAGGCCCGCACTTTTGTCAGCAGCAGCCCGGATCCTACCAGTTCACTCCGGCGCGTCGCCGAGGAACTCGGGCTGCGCAGGGCCGCCGTCCTTTCGGTGACGCAGCAGGCCTGCGCATCGGGAATGCAAGCTGTGGACACAGCCCGCACGTTGCTGGCCGCCGACGGCGACCCGGAGGCGTTCGCCCTGGTCCTGACCGGCGAGAAGACCTTCACTCCCGCGGCCCGCGGGGTCCCGCGGAGCAATATCGGGGGAGAGGGCGCGGCTGCCGTCCTGGTGCGGCTCGGCGGCGCACGGGACGGCGACCGGATTCTCGGTTACGCGTCCCGCACGCTCGGCCGGTTCTACGACGACGTCATCACCGGCGAGGAATCACCCGCCGAATTCAACAAGGCCTATCCGGGCGCGCTCGCCGAAGTGATGCGGGCCGCCTGCGAGGAGGCCGGGATTTCCTTCGACGATGTTGACCTGGTCATCCCGCACAATGTCAACACCATTTCCTGGAGAGGGGTTTCCGGGGAGGTCGGGATTCCGATGGAGCGCATCTTCCTGGACAACATCCCGGTCACCGGCCACTGCTTCGCCGCGGATCCGTTCATCAATTACGGAACGGCCGCCCAACGCGGCCTTCTGCGGCCGGGATCGTGCTATCTCCTGACGGCAGTCGGTCTCGGCGCGACCTTCTCGGCCATGGTCGTCCAGCGCTGACCGCGCAACCCCGCCGACAGCCTCACCGTGCCGGCTGCCGAATCGCGCTGACGACGCGACTGTGCCGACCACCGAACAGTGCCCTCGCCGTACAGCGCCCACCGTCGAACCCGCCGGTCAGCCGGCGAGGTGAAGGGAACCACGGAAAATCATGGAAACTCTGCTGCCGGGATTCAACGCCCGGCTCAAGTCCGCCGTAGCCGGAACGACGAAGACACCTTTCGTCTTCCTCGGGAATTTCGAGGTCGAGGAGCAGTGGGCCGTCGGGGAGCCCGGGCTGCCCCGCCTCGGGTTCAACGACGGCGGCGCTGTCGTCAACTCCATGGACGAGTTCGCCCTGCTCCTGGCGGGGGAGGGCGACCACGTCGTCCTCAAGGACCGCCCCGATCCCGGGTACTTGGCGTACCTCGAAGGGCTGGGCCTGAAGCTCCCGGTCCTGCATGTCGTCGCCGCCCCCGAGCCTCGGCGGACCGTGACCCAGGACGCGCTGGCCGACCCCGCGCTCCGGGCCGTACTGGCCTCGCTCGCCGGCACGGACGAGCCCGCCCCGCTGCTCTACGCGCACGGCGTCTCCCTGGTCGAGGAGGAGCTGTCCGGGGCGACCGGGCTCGGGCTCGCGCACCCGACGGCCGCCGTCTGCAAGGCCGTCAACAGCAAGATCTACAGCCGTCGGCTCGCCGACGAGCTGGGCCTGGCCCAGCCGCGCGGCTGGGCGTGCGACACCGCCGCCGAGTTCGACGAGGCCGTCGGCGCGGCCCGGGAACTCCTCGCGCAGGGACGGAAGGTCGTCCTCAAGGACGCCTTCGGCGTGTCCGGCAAGGGCATCATGGTCGTCGAGAGCGAGCGGCGCCTCGACCGCGTCCACCGCATGGTCCTCTCCCGGGCCGAGAAGGCCGGCAGCGACCGGGTCGGTCTGGTCGTCGAGGAGTGGGTGGCCAAGCAGACCGACCTCAACTACCAGGTCACGGTCGGCCGCGACGGCTCGGTGCACTTCGACTTCGTCAAGGAGGCCCTCACCGAGGGCGGCACCCACAAGGGCCACCGGATGCCCGCCCGGCTCACCGCCGAGCAGACCGAGCGGATCACCGACGCCGGGCTGCGGCTCGGTGAACGCCTCGCCGCCGACGGGTACTTCGGGGTCGCGGGCATGGACGCGCTGCTCACCCCGGACGGCGGTGTGTTCCCGGTCATCGAGATCAACGCGCGGAACAACATGTCCACGTACCAGGTACTCCTCCAGGAAGCCTTCGTCGGCGAGGGCCGGGTCGCGCTCGCCCGGCACTACCCGCTGAAGCCGACCGCGCCCATCGCCTTCGACACGCTGCGCGGCGCCCTGGACGGGCTGCTCCTCGATCGCCCCGAAGGCAGCGGCCTGCTGGTCAACAACTTCGCCACGGTCAACGCGGCCGTGCGCGCCGCCGAAACCGCCACGGACCCCACCGCGAGCACCGACGGCCGGCTCTACGGCCTCGTCGTGGCCGACACCGCGGAACAGGTCTCCGCGATCGACACAGAGATCACCGCCCGCCTCACCGCGGTGACGGAAGGAGCCGGACATGACAACTGAGTTCGAGATCCAGGGCATCGGCGTCGGCGAGCTCGCCGAGCGGTACGGCACGCCCCTGTACGTGTACGACGGCGACGCGCTCGCCGGGCACTTCCAGCGCCTTCGCGCGCTCCTGCACCCGCGCGCCGAGATCTTCTTCTCCCTCAAGGCCAACCCGAACATCTCGGTCTGCGCGCTGCTCGGCGCGCAGGGGGCCCGTGCGGAGATCTCCTCGATGACCGAGCTGATCACCGCCCGGCGGGCCGGGATCACGCCGGAGAACATCATCTTCCTCGGCCCGGGCAAGAGCCGCGAGGAACTGGCCGCCTGCCTCGACGAGGGCATCTACGCCGTCATCTGCGAGTCCCTCGGCGAGCTCGCCCTCATCGACGAGCTCGCCCGGGAACGCGGCATCACCGCGGACGTCGCGCTGCGCGTCAACCCCAGCTTCTCGGTCAAGGGCTCGGGCTTGACGATGGGCGGCAAGCCCCGCCAGTTCGGCATCGACGAGGCCCAGCTCCTCGACCTGCCCGATCTGACGGAGCGTCATCCGAACGTGCGCCTGATGGGCGTCCAGGTCTACCTGGGCACCCGCATCCTCGACGAGGACGTCATCGCCGAGAACACCGGCCGCATCTTCGACCTGGCCGAGCGCCTCGCCGAGAAGCTCGGCTTCCCGCTGGAACTGGTCGACTTCGGCGGCGGTTTCGGCGTCGCGTACTTCGACGGCGAACGGGACCTCGACCCGGAGGTGCTCGCCGCCCGGCTGAACCCCGTCATCGACGCGTTCGCCGCACGGCACCCGGAGACCCGGCTCATCAACGAGCTGGGCCGCTACCTCACCGCGCCGTTCGGCACGTACGTGACCCGGGTCCGCTACGTGAAGACGTCGATGAACGAGAACTTCGCGGTCGTCGACGGCGGCACCAACCACCACATGGCGGCCGTCGGCATCGGCTCCTTCGTCAAGCGGAACTTCCCGATCCAGCTGCTCAACCGGACCGACGGGGAAGCCGCCGAGAGCTGGAACATCACCGGGCCGCTCTGCACCCCCAACGACACGCTCGGCAAGAAGGTCAAGCTGCCCGCGCTGCGGCCCGGCGACCTCATCGGCGTCCTGCGCTCCGGTGCCTACGGCCCGACCGCATCGCCCGTGCACTTCCTGAGCCACGGATACCCCGCCGAGGTGCTCGTCGCCTCGGGCCGCAGTCACCTGGTCGGCGAGCGGGAGCAGGCCACGGACCTGCTGCGCCGCCAGCACCTGTACGTACCCGAAGCCCCCGCGGAACAGTCCAACTGACCTGTCCGCGAGGGGAGTTCTCCCCGCTCCACCAGACACAACCCATGAGGAAGAGGAACCGATCATGACGCAGGCCATCGACACCGAGGCTCAGGAACAGGTCATCGCAAAGGTCCGCGAGGCGCTGGCCGACGTGCTCGCACGGGAGCTGCCGGACCTCGGCGGCGACGCCCGGCTCTTCGACGACTACGGCCTGGACTCCACCGGCGTACTCGATCTGCTGATGCGCCTCGAAGAGGCCTTCGACGTCGAGTTCGACACCGAGGAGCTGGAGATGCACCACTTCGCGACCGTACGCACGCTGGCCGACTACGTGGCCTCCGCGGCGAGCGCGTAGCCGTGTACCGCACCGGCTCCATCGACCGGCCCGCCCCGGTCCGCGCATGCCCGCGAGGCCGCGCCGACCGTACGGCGGGCGGGCTGCGACTCGTCGCGGCCGGGCACCGCACCTTCGGCGCCAAGCCCGCGACGCCCGCGGACCCGTTCCTGGTCAGGCTCTACTCCGACATGGCCGGGCAGTACGGCACCACGTTCGACCGCGAGCGCCTGGAGCGGGCCAACCGCAACACCTTCGCCGAGATGGCGGCGGAACTGCTCGGCGTGCTCCCGCCGTTCGCGGACCCCTTCGACCTGGTGCTCGTCGCGTCCGCGGTGCCCGACTTCGACACCCGCGTCTCGGCGGCGTCGTACCTCACCGAGGCTCTGCCCGGCGCCCCCCTGGCCTTCGCCGTGGGGGAGCAGGGCGACGCGGCCCCGCACACCGCACTGCGGCTCGCGGCCCAGTACGCCCGCCAGGGGCAGGGCCGCCAGGTCCTGCTCACCGTCATGGACCAGACGACGGTGCCCTCCGACCCCTTGCCGCCGCGACAGGGCGAGGGCGCGCGCGACAGCGCGGTCGCGCTGCTGCTCGCCGAGGAAGGGCCGGGAGCGCCGCTGTCGGTGCGCCAGGAGAGCGCGCTGGGCGCCGATGACGCCCGCGCCCTGCTGGCCGAGGCACTGGGCGGGCCGCTGTCGGACGGTGCCGCGCCGGCCGTGATCCTCGGACCGGGCTTCGACGCGCGACGCGACCTCCCGGCAGGGTTTTCCGGCGAGGTGCTGCGGCCCTCGCCGGAGTTCCCCTGCACCGGGGCGTGGGCCGTGCTCGCCGAGCACCTGCCCCGCTGGACGGGCAGCCGCAGCCGGGTCCTGGTCGCCGACTACGAACCCGAAGTCGGCCAACTCTCCCTGAGCCAAGCCGACTTCGCGCTCGCCGACGTCGTACCGGCCGCCGCGGCATGACCCGTCCCGCAGGTCCGCCCCGGGACACGGTGCACGTATGGCGGATCTCGCTGACCGCCTCCCCGCCGCTGCTCGCCCGGCTGTCCGCCGTCCTGGACGCCGAGGAGCGGCGGCGCGGGGCGGCGGCAGCGTTCCCGGAGATCCGGCGCCGCCACACCGTCTCGCACGGCGTCACGCGCCAGATCCTCGGCCGCTACCTGGACACCCCGCCGCACCACCTGCGCTTCGGTCACGGAGACTGGGGCAAGCCGGGTCTCGTCTGCCACGCGGACCTCCGCTTCAGCCTCTCCCACTGCGACGACCTCGCACTGCTCGCCGTCACCACGGGTCGCGACGTCGGCGTAGACATCGAGCGCGTCCACGGCGGCGACCGGACCCGGCTCGCCGACCGCCATTTCCCGCGGGCCGAAGCCGAGTTGGTACGTGCCGGAGGCGACCGCGCCGAGTCCGCGGCCCGCTTCGCCAGGCTGTGGACCCGCAAGGAGGCATGGGTCAAGGCAGCCGGGGGACGGCTGCTCCAGAACTTCCACCTGCCGGTGTCCGGCCCCGACACCGAGGTGTACGAGGATCCCGCCGGCCGCTTCGGCGGCAGGTGGCGGCTGTCCGCGCTGCCCGCCCCCGACGGCTACGCCGCCGCCCTGGCCCTCGCGGACGCGCACTCCTTCAGGACCGAGCTCAAATCGTGGCCCGGTTCGACTGGTTGAGGTAGGCGAGCACCGCTCGCACCCGCCGGTTGTCGTCCTTGGACGGCAGCAGGTGCAGCTTGCTGAAGATGTTGTTGATGTGCTTCCCGATCGCCTTGTCGGTGACGAACAGCGACTCGGCGATGCGGGCGTTCGACTTGCCCTCGGCCATCTGCCCGAGCACCTCGAACTCCCGCTGGGTCAGGCTCTCCAGGAGCTCGTTGCGTGTGCCGCTGCCCAGCAGGTGCTTGATCACCTTGGGGTCCATGGCGGTCCCGCCGCCCGCGACACTGCGTACGGCCTCGATGAACTGGCCGCTGTTGAGCACCCGGTCCTTGAGCAGATAGCCGACCGAGCCCACACCGTCCGCCAGCAACTCGCGGGCGTACAGCTGCTCCACGTACTGGGAGAGCACGAGCACGGGCAGCCCCGGAATGCGGCGGCGGGCCTCAAGGGCCACCTGGATTCCCTCATCCGTGTAAGAAGGCGGCAGCCGCACGTCGACCACGGCCACATCGGGCCGCTGCTCGACCAGCGCCGTCAGCAGGTCCGGCGCGTTGTCGACGGACGCCACGATGGAAAACCCGTTGGCGGTCAGCAGACGCTCCAGACCCTCCCTCAGAAGAAAGAGGTCTTCTCCGAGGACGACACGCATCATGGCCCTTTCCACGGTGGCCTGCGGTTCGGCGCCGGACCACCGCGGACAGCGCATGTACGGGTGTGACGGTACCCGGCGCCAATGACAGGCCAATGACGTTTTCCCGCACCGGGCCGCCCGGCCAGGGCCCCTCGCGACGGTAAGTGACCCGTCACTGAAACGTCACTGGGCTCAGGGAATGTGATGCCGTCAGCGTTTCGGACCCAATGATGGAGTGTCCATGCCCGCCTCTGGCAATGAGGTCCCGTCCTTCTCCGTCATCTCCGGTGCCCAGGTGCATCAGGTGCTGGAAGGCCAGGAGAAGCAGATCGTCGAGCTGGTCGACTATGCCTACCGTGTCCACGGAGTCGGCGACACCGTCAACCCGCCCTCGTATTTCCTGCGTTTCGAGGACCGGCCGTCCTCGCGCATCATCGCGCTGCCCGCTTCGGTCGGCGGGGAGATCGGCGTCGACGGCATCAAATGGATTTCGAGTTTCCCCGAGAACATCACCGAGGGGCTGCCGCGCGCATCCGCCGTCCTGATCCTCAACGACCAGAAGACCGGCTACCCCTTCGCCTGCATGGAGAGCTCCATCGTGAGCGCCGTGCGCACCGCGGCCTCGGCCGCCCTCGCCGCCGACTGGCTCACCCGTGAGCGCGGCCGCCCCGTGCGGGTCGGTTTCGTCGGGACCGGCCTCATCGCCCGCTACATCCACACCTACCTGACCGGCAGCGGCTGGACGTTCGACGAGGTGGGGGTGCACGACCTCAGCGCCGAGTACGCCGCGGGCTTCGGCTCCTACCTGGAGCAGTCGGGGTCGCCGGCCCGCATCACCGTCCACGACGACGCCGAGAGCCTGATCCGCTCCAGCGACCTGGTCGTCTTCGCGACCGTCGCGGGCACCCCGTACGTCACGAACCCGGGCTGGTTCTCGCACAACCCGGTCGTCCTCAACGTCTCGCTGCGCGACCTCGGCCCCGAGGTCATCAAGGCCTCCTCCAATGTCGTCGACGACGTCGAGCACGTCCTGAAGGCCAACACCTCGGTCCACCTCGTCGAGCAGGAGGTCGGCAACCGCTACTTCTTGAACGGGACGCTGCACAACGTCATGACCGGAATGGTGAAGATTCCCACCAACCGGCCCGTGGTGTTCTCCCCGTTCGGCCTCGGCGTGCTCGACCTGACCGTCGCCAAGTACGTGTACGACGAGCTCGTCCGCGCGGGCGAACTGGGCGTCGTCGACGGCTTCTTCCACGAACTCTCGCGGCACGGGAAGAAGTAGCACCCTCCCCGCCACCAGGACCATCCTCTTTGCGGTTGGGAGACCCCTGACGTGACAGTGATATCCACCCCCCATGAATTCAACGTGCCCGATCTCTTCGTGGACCTGAAGGACCTTCTCGGGGACCAGCTCTATCTCAAGTGCGAAGGCTTCAACTTCGCCGGGTCCATCAAGCTGAAGGCCGCCGTCGAGATGGTGACCCGGGGCGAGCGGGCCGGAACGCTGCGGCCCGGAATGACGCTCGTCGAGTCGTCCTCGGGAAACCTGGGCGTCGCCCTCAGCCTGGTGGCCGCGAGCATGGGCTACCGCTTCGTGTGCGTCACCGACAACCGGTGCACCCTCGCCAACCGGCAGCGCATGGAGAACCTCGGCGCCCAGGTCCGCGTCATCACCGCCCCCGACGAGACCGGCGGGTTCCTCGGCGCCCGCATCCGGCACGTCAAGGAACTGTGTGCCGCCAACGACGGATACGTATGGCTCAACCAGTACGCCAACCCCGGCAACTGGATGAGCCACTACCGCACCACCGGGCCCGAGATCGCCGCCCAATTCCCGGACCTGGACGTCCTGTTCATCGGCGCCGGCACCACCGGCACCCTCATGGGCTGCGCCCGCTACTTCCGTGAGCAGCACCCCGTCGTCACCGTGGTCGCCGTCGACAGCGTCGGCTCCGTCACCTTCGGCACCCCGCCGGGCCCGCGCATGATCCCGGGCCTGGGTACCAGCGTCCGCCCGGATCTCCTCGACGAGTCGTTCGTCGACGCCGTCGTCCACGTGCCGGAGGCCGACACCATCCGGATGTGCCACCGCCTGGTGAAGGGCGGTTTCGTCTTCGGCGGCTCCACGGGGACGGTCCTGAGCGGCGCCCAGCAGTGGATCCGCGAGAACCGGCCCGAGCGCGACATCGTCGGCGTCGCGATCTCCCCCGACCTCGGCGACCACTACCTGGACACCGTCTACCGGGACAAGTGGGTCCAGGACATCTACGGCCTCGACCCGGCCGAGCCGCCGGAGCGGCCCGGACCCGCCGCACCGCCCCCACGGCCACAGATGGAGTCCGCCTCCATCGACTCGGCCCGCTGAACCGCATTTCCCGTTGAAGGTCCTCCAGGAGGTTTTGCCGTCATGAACGCACGTTTCCCATCCGGTCTGCCGCTCACCATGGCCCAGACCGAGATCTGGTTCGACGAGCAGTTCACCGACGGCTCCCTCGCCTACAACATGGCGGACCACTTCGACATCCGCGGCCCGCTGGACACCGCCCTCCTGGAACAGGCGCTCGGCCTGGCCCTCGCCGAAGCCGAGTGCTTCCGGACCCGCTTCGTGGAGGGCACCGGGGAGCAGACCGGCGAGGTCCGCCAGATCGTCGAGCCGCTGCCCGGCCTCCCGTACGTCACCGTCGACCTCAGCGGAACGCCCGACCCGGAGGCAGCGGCCCGGCAGTGGATGGCGGCCGACCTGGAGAGGCCCATCGACGTGACGGCCTTCCCGCTGTTCCGGGCCGCCCTGCTCGCCCTCGCACCGGACCGGGCGTTCCTCTACCTGTGCGCCCACCACATCGTCTGCGACAGTTTCGTACGCCCCCTCTTCTACCGGCGCCTCGCCGAGCTCTACACCGCGCTGCACGAAGGCCGGTCGACGAGCGAGGGCCAACTGCCGCCACTGAGCGCGCTGTTGGACGACGAGCGGGAGTACGCGGCATCGCGCCGCTTCGCCCGCGACCGCGACCACTGGGCCCGCGCCTTCGCCGACGGCCCCGCCCCGGTCAGCTTCGCCCCGGGGGAGCCGGTCCCCGCCCGTGGGTTCCTGCGCCGCAGCGTGTGCCTGGAACAGCCCACCGTCCAGCGCCTGCGCGCCGCTGCCCGCGACGCCGGGGTCACCTGGCCCACCCTGGTCATCGCCGCGGCCGGCGCCTACACCCAGCGCATGACCGGCGCCGACGAGATCCTCCTGACCCTGCCCGTCAACGCCCGCACCAGCGCCGCGGGCCGCTCGGTACCCGGCATGGTCGCCAACTACCTGCCCCTGCGCCTCGCGATCGGTCCCGGGACCAGCCCGGCCCAGCTGCTGCGCGAGGTCGCCACCGGCCTGCTGCGGACGCTGAAGCACCAGCGCTACCGCGGTGATCGGGTGCGCCGGGACATGGGGTTGCGCGCGGACGACCGCAGACCGTTCGGCCCGTTCGTCAACGTCCTGCCCCCGGAGCCCGAGTTGAGCTTCGGCACCTGCTCGGTGACGCTGCACAACCTGTCCACCGGCATTGTCAACGACTTCATGTTCGCCGTCTCCGACTCGGCCGACGAGCACGTCGAGATCCATCTCAACGCCAACCCCGAGCTGTACACGGCCGAGGAAGTCGAGGCCCACCGCGACCGGTTCGCCGCCTTCCTCGACGCCTTCTCACGCTGCCCCTCCGACCGGCCGTTGGCCGGGGTGGGTGTGCTGAGCGAGGGGGAGTCGCGGCGGCTCCTGGTGGAGTGGAACGACACGGAGCGCGGCGGCGACTTCACGGGTGTGGTCGAACGCGTACGGGAAACCGCCGCACAGCGGCCGGACGCGGTCGCCGTCATCTACGGTGAACTCTCCGTGTCCTACGGCTCGTTGGCGCTCTGGGCCGACGATCTGGCCGGCCGCCTGAGGTCGGCCGGGACCGGCTCCCTCGTGGCGGTCCTCGCCGAGCCCGGCGCCCACTACGTCGGTGGCGTCCTGGGCGTCCTCGGCGCCGGAAGCGCATGGCTGCCCCTGGACGTGGAAGCGCCTCTGGCCCGCCAGAGCGGACTGCTCTCCGACAGCGGGGCCCGCGTCCTGCTCGCCGGACCCGGACAGCGCGCACAGGCCGAACACATCGCGGCGGCCACCGGACATCCGGTCACCGTCCTCGTCCTGGACACACCGTTCGCGGCAGGCCCGGTCGACCTGTCTGCTCTTGGTCCGCTGCGTGGCAGTGGTGATGACTTGGCGTATGTGATTTATACGTCTGGTTCGACGGGGCGTCCTAAGGGGGCGATGGTTCATCGCCGGGGCATGGTCAACCATCTTCTCGCGAAGGTGGAAGACCTGGGTTTGTCGTCGGCTGACTCTCTGATTCATAACGCGCCGGTGACGTTTGACATTTCGGTGTGGCAGATGTTGGCCGCGTTGATGGTGGGTGGTACGACGCGGGTGGTGGACCGCGTCACGGCGGGTGATCCTGATGCGCTGTTCGGGGTGGCAACTGCCGGGCGGGTCACGGTGCTTGAGGTGGTTCCTTCGCTTTTGCGGGCTGCGCTGGATGCGTGGGAGGCCACGGGTGGCTTCCCCGTGTTGTCGGACCTGCGTCACCTTGTGGTGACGGGTGAGGCGTTGCCGGCCGATGTGTGCCGCCGTTGGTTTGCCCGCTACCCCCGTATTCCGCTGGTCAATGCCTACGGTCCCACCGAGTGCTCCGACGATGTCACCCACGCCGTCCTGACCCCGGACAGCGAGCTGGGCACGCGTGTGCCCATCGGCCGAGTCGTGCGCAACACCCGCCTGTACGTCCTCGACGACGCGCTGCGTCTTGTGCCCGTCGGCACGCCGGGCGAACTGTATGTCGCGGGCACCGGCGTGGGTCGCGGATATCTGGGTGATCCGGGGCGTAC
>NZ_JBSFIE010000053.1:0-31123 GCF_053597395.1 Streptomyces sp. NPDC001415 | reverse complement strand
CTCGCCGGGATCGTCGGCCACCTGGAACGCGTCCTCACCGACCGCGACCGCGCCGTGAAGGCCGCCATGGCCGAGTTCACCGCCGACGGCGTCTCCGACGAGTACCACGGCAAGGAACTGCGCTGGAACAAGGCCGCCACCGAAGTCCGCGAAATCATCCGCCTCGTCCGCGGCACCCTCGAACTCAACGACGGCACCGCCCAGTCCACGCTGGCCAAGGCGAAAGCCGCCGTCGACGCCATCGGCTGAGACGGCACAAGCGGCGTACAGGACGAGCCTTGCGGGGCACGGGGGTTGGAACAACGGGGAGCAGGGAGTTTGTGGTGTCGGGGTGGGATGTGAGTCCGTCCGGGGTGCAGGGTGCGTTGCAGAAGGCGGCGGTGTCGGCGGAGGAGTTGTCGACGGCGGGGACGCATCTGAGTGACACGTTGCCGCGGACGGCGACGGCGGCGGGCACGGTCGCGTCCGGGTATACCGGGCCGGCGCTGGCGACGGGTCCGGTGGCGGCGGCGCTGGGCGAGTTCATGCAGCACTGGCAGAAGGACCTTCGGTACGTCGCGGAGCGTACGGGGAAGTCGTTGACCGGGGCGGCCGAGGCGACGACGGAGTACGTCAAGGGCGATCTGACGATGGCCGCGCAGGCCCAGCACGCAGCTCTGGCCGAGCCCACCCCTGCTCCGCCGGGGTTCTCGGGGAAGCAGGCCGTCAGTGAGTGAGCCCGAGTCGATTGTGCCCTCGGGTATACCGCAGTTCACCGGTGACCTGGACAGCCTCGACCATGACACGGCGCTCCTGAATGCGCAGGCCGGGGCATTTCGTGATGCCGGTGCGGGGATCCATGCCCATTTCCAGGGTGCGGCGGCGTTCTACAAGGCGCCGGAGGCGGAGCAGTTGTTCGCCACGACCGCGCCGGTGGCCACCAAGACGGCCACGTTCGCGGGGCAGTTGGAGAAGGTGTCCGGCGCTTTGAGCGCGTACAGCCAGGAGGTGCGGCCGCTGGCGAAGAAGCTCGAAGACCTCCAGCGCCAGGCGTACGCGTTCACCGTGAGCATCGCGGGCGACGAGCACTGGCGGCGTGATGAGACCAAGCGGGACCGCAACGACGCCCTGAAGCACGAGGTCCAGGCCACCCTGGAGGCGTTCTACGCGGCCGAGATCACCTGCCACAACAAGATCACCGCACTGGTCGGCGGCACCACCCTGGTCCTGGGAAAGCTCAGCGGCGGGCAGATGCTACCCAAGGGCACCAGCGCCTACGGAGCCGGCGCCGCCGACCTCGACCACCTGGAGAATGCCCCCTGGGGCACCTACGCCGCGCCCGAGTACACCGGGCTGAGCTGGCTGTACCACCAGGGCAAGAGCTTTGTGTGGGACGGCTTCATCGTCGACGGGATCTGGGGCACCGTCCAGGGCATCGACACCCTGCTCGGCGCCGACGGCTGGGACAAGGCCGGCGAGGCCTGGTGGGGCCTGGCCAAGGTCGCCACCGGCCTGGCCATCGCCGTAGCCCCGGGCGCCGGTGCTTTCTACATGGCCGCCCCGGACAGCACGATGCCGACCTGGTTCCGCGAGTCGCGCACCGCGCTCAAGGAGACCGGTAAGGCGCTGATCGCGTACGACGAGTGGGGCAAGAACCCGTCCCGGGCGGCGGGCGGGGTCGCCTTCAACGTCCTGACCACCGTCTTCACCGCCGGCGCCGGGACGGCGGTCAAGGGCGGCGCGGTGGCGAAAACGGTCTCGGTGCTGGGCAAGGTGGGCCGGGTCGTCGACCCGATGACGTATGTCTTCTCTGCGGGCAAGTTCGGCGTCGGCAAGGTCGGTGACCTGTTCGCCACCCTCAAGACCCTCAACTCGGGCGCCTACAACGACATCCTGTCCGGCACCGGACACCTCCAGCCCGACGGCACCTACGCCAAATTCGCCGACGGGGTGCCGGTCGTCAAGGGCGACGTGATCGAGTGGCCGAACGGCAGCCGCCTCAACCTCAAGGAAAACACCGTCACCCTGGCCGACGGCACGAAAACCGCAGCCCACATCGAACTCTCAGCTGCCGAGCGGGCATTCCTGGCACACAACCTCCCCCGCCACGAACCGGCCATGGCAGGCGCCCAGCCGGGAGAGCACGCTGCGGACCACTCGACGGCTACGCAGACCGGCGCCCCAAGGAATGCCGAGCATTTGCCCGACGGAGCCACCAACGGCTTCCGTAACGAGGGTTCGTCCGAGACGTCGCAGGCATCACGGCCCAGCGGCCCGAGCAACGGCGCCCACATACCCGAGCACGCTGCCCAACCCGGGGGGCAACATCCTGATCACGGGGTTCCGCCCGAGGCGAGCGTCGCGCACCCGGGGAGTCACAGCCCCTCGCCCACCGAATACAGCGGTGACCAGCACCAGCATGCGGAGGGACGTTCCGGCGGCGGCCCCTCACACGACGTACCAAGTGGAGACATCAGCCCACCTCCCCCCGGCCCCGGCACAAAGCTCCTTGCTCAACTGGACCAGACACGGACCGGAGTAACCAATCACCTCATCACTGAGGTTGATGGCCGCCCAGTGGCCGACTACCTTGACGACCTCGCTCGTGATCGCGCTGCCGCCTACCGCGCGGCGAAGGAGGCTGGCAGCTTCCCGAGAAAACAGACTGGTGCGTGTGTCGGGGCAGTAATTGACCTGCGTACGGGCCAGATCTTCGAAGGAATCAACGGCAAGGCGGACGATATCATCCCGCAGGATGAACTCCACCCTACACTTGCAGCTCGTTATGAATCCATCGGCGACCCGCCACCTCATAAGGACCACCCTTTGGGACACGCCGAGGTAAAGGCAGTGAACGAACTACTCAAGCAACGCACGAAGCTAGGTCTGCCGGACGGGGAATCGGTACTTGCCGAATTGAGAGCATCCGTGGAGTTCCCCTACCTCCCCAACAAGGAAACAGGACTGACTGGGCGAGCAGCCCCGTTCTGTGCAAACTGCAACCATATGCTGCAGGGGGTACCCAGCAGCCACGGACGCTTCACAGGCTTCCCTCCGAGCGAAGAAAACTGGATCCCCTGATGACCGCGACACGCCGAATTGATATCGACAGCCCTGAAGTGGACATGGACGAGGCCCAGCGCCTGCTCTACCAAGGTGAGTTGTTTACCGGAGAAGTAGCGGAATACATGGCAGGCAAACTGGTGAGCCTGGACCATTACACAGACGGTGTCCAGGATGGCTTGTCGCGCGAGTGGTACCCGGACGGCACCCTACGGTCAGAGGGACGGCTACGAGAGGGCTTGCCCTGCGGGGAGTTCAAGGAGTGGCACGCCAACGGAGCACTCGCCTCACGGAAGGTATTCGGTGACGATGGCTTGACGCTTCTTGAAGAACTCAAGTGGGACGAAAACGGAAAGCCGACACGCAGTTGGCGACTCGGTAACGGCTACTGATCTACACCGTAATGAAATCTTCAGTCAGCCCCCGTCGCTTCCGCCCAGATATGAACGATGGGCGCCCGGCCGCGTTCGGCATTTCCCCGTACGCGCCGATCAGGAAGTGCTGGGCTATCTGTGGGCCTCGAACGCCGAAGGCGCCGCGAGCTTCGCGCCCCGCGATAAGGCGGACCTCCTCGGCTACCGGGCCGGCCTGGTGTGGCTGGCCCGGTTCCAGGAGGCATACGACCGCGGGCCGAGCCCCATGGCTGCCTTGACTGAGATGGGGGATCTGCCAGGCGATCCGCTGGCAGGACAGGCAACCGGATCTGAACCGGCCGAGGTGGCGGAGTTCTGGATGCTGCTTGACCAGACGGGCGGCTGAGTCCCTGCATAGTGACCTTCTTGGGGAAATTCAACGGCCGGAATTCTCGGAGGCCCAGTCTTTCGGGGGATCCGGCACATTCTCGGCCGCTGGCCGGGGTCCGCGAGTTCCTCGGGGCGTGACTGCCCCGCTGAGCCGCCCGCGCCGGTCGCGACCGCGGGTGGCTCAGCGGTGACGGATGCGCCGAAAGCCGTGGGGGGAGAGATCGTGCCATCTGGTACCCATAAGAAATGGGAGCCGAAGACGCTCCCGGCCGACCCTGAGGCGTCGCGCCAGTTGCAGGAATGGCTGGCCGAGGAAGGCCACAGCCTCTTCGGCATCGAGCACGACTTCCGCGGGGCCGACCTCTCGAGTGGGGACTTCACGAGCTCGTGGTTCATCCAGGCGGTCCTGGCGGGTGTGCGGCTGGTGGGAGCGAGTTTCTACCGAGCCGACCTGCGGTCGGCGGATCTCACCGGCGCCGACCTCACCGGCGCCGACCTCGTCAGGGCGAATCTTGACGAGGCCGTGCTCCGCTCGGCGCGGCTCGACGGTGCCGACATGGTCAAGGCCTCGCTGTACGGGGCCGACGCATCGGGAGCGAGCTTCAGAGAAACGCGGATCATGGGCGCCTCGCTCTGCCGCGTCGATCTGAGGGGAGCGGACCTGACCGACGCGGTCTTGTTCCACAACACCTTCAAGGTCACGGTCGACGACTCCACGGTGGTGCGTGGCCTGACCGGCACCGTTTTCGGTCCGATCACCGTCTGCAGTGCCGAATCCTCCCGAGAGCTGGCCGGCGCGGAGATCGAGGCGTGGATCCGTGAGCGGGGTGGTCAGGTCGAAGTGATCGCTCCGGGTAGCCCCCAGGAGTAGGTCGGGAGTGCTACGTCCGGAATCCCTGACTTTCACGGTGAGTGACCGGCTCCAGGGGACCACGGAGCGGGGAAGGCCGGGAGCCGCCCCGTGGTGCACGCTTGCCCGACCGCGCGATAGAAACGACGATGGGCTTCTCGATCCAGGGAGGCTGCCCGGCCTTTCGAAAGTGTGACTCCGCCGCCGACATGGCTGACGCGGTCGGCGAGACTTACTCCTCCGAGGCCGAGGATGCCATCCTCATCTGGAACTTGGTGCCGGTGCGGCTGTCATACGGCTATGACCTCGCTGCCCGCGCCGCCGTCGGATCCCGAGGCAGCGATCGTGCGGCTGCTCGCGGCCTCCCTGCCCGACTAACGCCGTAGTTGTGCGGTCACGTCCGTTGGATCAGCGTCGTCCTCGACGTCCGTGCTCGGCAGGGCCTTCGCCTCGGTCGAAGAGCACCACGCGGTCAACCTTGCCACGCGACAGCGGGAACTCGTCGAGGACGGTGACTCGCGAGGGCACCATGCGCTGGCCGACCGGGGCGATTCGATCGTTCGTACGCAAGTGTTCGTCAGCGAGTGGGCGGTCACCCGGTACGCGACACTGGCCAGGCTGCTGCCCGCCGACGAAACCGTGTGGGCCATGGAGACCCCTCCCGAGCTGTCCGGCAAGGGCATGGCAGCGCTCGCCCAGGACTCGCCGGGCGGGCGACCCGCCAGCGAGAAGCACGCTGGCGGAGGCGGCCACCAGGTCGGACGCTTCCTCGGCGAGGCGACGGGCGGCAAGCCGTCCTCCGCGGCCAACATCCGGGACAGCCGGTAGGTGCGGTCCGCGCCAGATCTCGTGGCCAGCAAGTAGCCCTGGTCGCGTACGGTGGCCAGGCCGATCGGGTCCACCGTGCGCCACGTCGGGATCTGGTTCACAGCCGCGTAGTGGACGCGCAGCTTGTGTCCGGCGAACACCGCTCGCCGGACTTCTGCCACGGTGACTTCTCGGCGTGCCGTCAGTTCATGAACGCGGTGCCGCCTCCCCAGCACGTGCTCTCCCAGGCGGTGGCCGGGCTGTGCAGGGCACCGGTGCCGTAGGGGTCGGCTGTGAGGGTGGCTATGGCCTGGTGGGCGTCGCCCGCGCAGGTGGCACCGGTAGTGCCGTAGTCCTTGAACAGGGCGATGTCGCTCTTGCCGGCCCCGTTGTAGTCACCGGTGGTCATGAACTTCGTGCCGGTGCCCCAGTGGCTTCCGTCCCAGCGCGGAACCAGACCGCCGAACCCGCCGCTACCGCTCGGGTTCGCGTTCAGGGTGAGCAGGCTGACGTGCCCGGCACCGTAGTCGTACAGCAGGGCCAGGTCACTCTTGCCGTCGCCGTCGAAGTCACCGGAGTTGAAGAATGCGGTACCGCCTCCCCAGCAGCGCCAACCAGGCCGTGGCCTCGATCGCTGCCAGTCCGACGAGGCGGGCCCGCCCAAATCCGTCTCCCAGGAACTGCTTCCATGCGCCCGCCAGGACCGGCGGGTGACCCAGACCGCCTTGGGCCAGTCCCTCGGCGTGAGACAGCCCGCCGTCTGGAGAAGAAGGGCTACGGCGCTTACAGCGCGGACGTCCTCGCGGCGGCTGCGGCTGATCTGGAGATTCCGCAGGCACGGGGGGCGGTAGACGTCCGTCGGGACCACCGAACGACGGACGACGTGAACTGACGCAAGTTCATCAGTGGGACGGCGGCCGCTGCCGCAGTCCCGCCCTGACGCTGCGGCATAAGAGACGCGGCGGGCACTCGTAGAGAACCCGCCGCGCTCTTTGTGAATGGTTCAGGCCGGACCGCGTGTCAGGCCGACCACCAGGCGGGGGAGAAGCTTATGGACCAGACATCCCCCACTTGTTCCCCAGCGGGGTCGTCCAGATCCGTGTCACTTTCTCCGTAGGGGTCTACCTCAGCGACGACAAAAATCCTGGCGCCGGACTCGGAGACCCGGTACTGATGGATGTCATCCCTGGTGGAGGGGTCGGGCTCGACCGAGTATCCCAAGCGCGCCATCGATGAACGTAGGTCGTCAAACTTCACCCGGCGAGCGAAATGTCCGTACCTTTCCTCAAGGGCTATTGGAACAGCGGTCGAACCGTCGATGAGACGGTGTGTTTTCACACCGATGCCCATACACGGCCAGGTCTCCGCCTCCTCCTGAAAAACGAGGTCGAGAAGCCCGTAGTCTCGGCCGACGACGCTCTCCGACCTGTTGTCGACGTAGGAGGTGCCCAACTTCGCTTCCCAATCGGCAGGACCCATCCCGATGCTTGCTCCGAGAACGTCACCACGAGTGGCGAAATGGACGTAAAAGTCAAGATCTGACATCTACATCTTCTCCAATGCTTCGATCAAAGCCGTCAGCTCTTCCGTCCGATCCTCCTTGAAGGTCCAATCCGGCTTTCGCCCTTCCTTCATGGCCTTGGCGTTGTAGATGTACTTCTCCCTGGCGTCTTTTGTGACCCGCAGTAGATCCGCGCGTAGCTTCGGGCTCGACTTGAGCCTGTCGATGACGGCGTCGACCTGCTTCGGCGAGGCGAAGCCCTTGGATGAGCGGAAAGGAAGACCCATGATGCCTCCCTTCCCGTCCGGACGGATCAGGACTTCCATGTCGTCCATCATGTTGACGTGGGCACCCTTCGGAATCCAGTCTCTGTCCACCACCGCTACGCGGCGAATGTTCAGGTTGCACTTCTTATTGGCGTTGTGCACCAGAACCGCAGCAGAACCGGCGGCGACGTAGTAGGTGTGGAGGCCCTCGACGGTGAGGTTGTAGACGGTGCGGGACTCGGTCCACGCGCGGGTGTTGACGACCTCTCGCAACTCGCCGTTGGTGTTGCGCAGCCGGTCTCCTGCCCTGACGGCTTTGGCGTCCAGCCAGCGGTGCTTGTCAGCCACCCAGAATGGGTGCCCGTCGGTGGCGGTGATCTTGCCGGTGGCGCTCCCGGTCGAGCCGTCGGTGTCGACGGTGATCTCGACCAGGTTCTTCTGCCCCGATCCAATGATCAGGTCGGTCACGGCGCGCGCTTCGGTCCCGCCGACACCCGGGTTGGTGGCCAGAACGTGCTGCCCTACCCGGACGTCGCGGATGGGCTTACGCGTGCCGTCGGCCATCAGCACGGGGGTTTCCGACGTGAAGCTGTTGTCCGGCGTCAGGGCCTCCACCGGACAGACCAGTGGTGTCTTCCGAAACTTCTCGAGTGCTTCCTGGCCTTGACGGATCAGTTTCTTCGCCGCGGCAGACTCCTCGAGAAACTTGTCGATGCCGCCCACAATTCGGGTGATGGCCTTGCTGATCTCCGGCAGCTTTTTGATGACCTGGAGAGCCTTGCCCCACGGAAGGGCACCGACCACCGCCCAGAAGCAGCTTTCGATGTTCCCGTCGGCGATGCACTTCTTGATGTCTTCGAAGAGGAGGTCGACGAGGATCTGTCCGCCGTTTTCGATCAGGAAGTCGGTGATGTCCTTGTCTGCAACGTGCCGATTCTTCTCGAACTCCTCGGGTGACAACCCGTCGTTTTCGAGTGCTTGCTCCTCCTCCCAGGTCAGTTCGGCCGCGCCACCCTTGCCGTCCTGCTTGGCGGCCTCTTCGCGGCGCTTGCGTTCCTGCTCCCGCTCGTATTCCTCGGCCTTCTTGGCTGCCTCGTCGGCCTCGTGGGCGTAGGTGTTGGCGTTCTTGGCCGCGTCCTCTGCCGACTTGGCGTGCGTTTCGGCGGAGTCGGCGAGTTTGCCCGCGGCGGTGGCGTCTTCTTCTGCCTGGGTTGCCGCGCCCTGGGCGGTGGCGGCTTCCTTCTCGGCGAGGTCGGCGGCGCCGCTGGCGGCGGAGGCGTGCTGGTCGGCTTCGGCTGCGGCGCCGCGTGCCCGTGCTGCTTCAGCCTCGGCCTGGTTGGCTGCCTGGCGTGCGGCTGCCGCGTCCGCGTACGCCTGGTTGGCGCTCTGGCGGGCGAGTTTGGCGTCGTCCTGGGCCTGGGCGTCGGCTTGGTTGGCCCGTGCCGCCGCTGCCCTGGCCTTGGCCCCGTCCTCTGCCGCCTGCGCGGCGGACTTCATGGCCGCCGCGGTCGAGCGTGCCGCGTTGGCGGAGGACCGTGCCGCGTCCGCTGCTGCCTTGAACGCGGGGGCCACCTCGGCATTGGCGCGCTTCGCGGCTGCTTCGGCGTCTTCCGCGGCCTTGACCGCTTCGGCCGCCTTCGCTTCGGCGGAAGCGACCTGTTCCTGCCCCATCTCCATGGCGTCCTTGGCCACCGTGGCGGCGAAGTCCGCGTCGATGTCCTTGCCGGAGAACGGTGCGGTCAGCTCGATCGCGGTGTTGGCCGGGTCGGCGATGCCGGCCGCGGTGCTTCGGGCGGCCACGGAAGCTTGCACCGCGATCGTGGCCTGCAGTTTGGCCATGGCGGCTTCGCGGACCGCGCCTTCGGCTTCTGCCTTGGTGCGGTTGGCGGCCTGCAGGGCGTTGTTCGCCTCAGCCGCGGCAAGGCCGGCCAGCCGGGCGGACTCCTGCGCAGCCATTCCCGCGCGGGCCTCCTGCAAGGTGGCCTCGGCCGCACTTGAGTTGGCACGCTGCGCGGCCGCATGAGTCTTGGCGGCCTCCGCTTCGGCCCTGTTCGCCGCGGCATTGGCGGCGGCAGCTGCGGCTTCGGCCTTGCTCGCCGCCTCGTTGGCACGGGCAGCGTGTGCGGTGGCCTCTGCGGCTGCTGCCCGTGCCCGGGCCGCCGCTCCTGCGGCCTCGGTGGCCGCGGACCGGGCTCGTACCGCCGCACCACTCGCGGTGTTGGCGGCGCTGCGGGCTTCACCGGCTGCCGTCTTGGCGGTATTGGCATCCGCTCGCGCCGACTGCGACGCGGCAAGCGCCACACCGGCGTCCGCCGTACCCCGGGCCGAGGCGGCGATCGCTTCGGTGGCCTGGGCTCGGGATTCCTTCGCGTCGTGTTCCTGCTCGGCCTTGAACGCCCTGTTGCGGGCATTGCGGGCGTTGGTCTCCTCGCCCCGCGCACTCTCGTCCGCCTTGGACGCGATGCCCTCCTGCTCGGCGGCGTGTGCCCGCGCTTGCGCCGCGGTGGCGCCGGCCGCCTGGGCCTCGGCGCGTGCCGCGGATGCCGTACGGGCCTCGGCCTCCGCGCGTGCCCGCGCGGCCGCTGCGTTGTTCCGCTCCTTCTCGGCGCGGGCACGTGCCTGCGCCGCGAGATCCCGCTCGCGCTCGGCGATGGCACGCTGCTCGGCGGCGATTTTCGCCTGACGCTGGGCCTCTTCCCGTGCTTCGCGGGTCTTCTTGGCGTGCTCCCAGGCTTCCTTTTCGGCCTTCTCGGCTGCGATGCGGGCCGTCTTGGCGTGGGCGGCCGCGTCGGCTGCGATCTTGGCCTGCTTGTCGGCGGCCTCGGCCAAAGAAACAGCGGCCTTCGCGTGCTCGACGGCGGCGGCCCGCCATGCCTTGGCCTGCTGCTCGTGCAGCTCGGCCTGGTTCTTGGCGTTGAGACCCTTGGCGTCGGCCTCGGTGGCCTCGATCGCCTTCTGCGCGGTCTGACCCGCCTTGACAGCCGCATCCGCAGCTGCCGCGATGCCTGATGCGACATCGGACCACTGCGTACCGTAGGTCAGGCCGGTCTCAACGAGAACATCCGCCTGGATCTTGGCCTGGGCGGCGGCGACCTTGGCGGCCTTCGCTGAGCCGGCGGCGATGTCGACCTGGCGGGCGGCCTCGGCCTTGACGCTGTCGTAGGAGGACAGGGCCTTGCCGGCCTGGTCGGCGGAGAGCATGCGGTCCGCTTCGCGCGCCTGCCCGGCCGCGGAAGTCATCGCGTTGGACGCTTCCTTGAGGGCCTTGACCGCATCGCCGTGGGCGGCGACTCACCCCCGCTTTGCCGGCAGCGAAGCGCGGCGTGCACTCGTCCAGCTCGCCGGAGCACGGGGACGGACCGGCCCACCCAGGACTGTTGGACGACAATCAAGCCCCCGGCGGTGAGGTTTCTCGATCACGCCGACCCAAGTCCGGCCCAGAGGCCGGACGTTGGAGGGGCATCAGGCCGTCAGGCGGGGTGGTGGGAGCGGCCGAGGCAGGCGTCTTCCTCGCCAAGTCACCGGACAGGTAGCCAGTCGGCGCGTCCGCCTCGGCCGAAGCACGCGTCCAGTTGGCGAATGCCGTTGGCGGTTGGCGAATACCGTAGGCGCCTTGAGGGCCGGGGGCCGTGCCGCCCCGCCGGTCCTACTCCTCGCGAGGGTGCCCCAGTTGTAGTACGGAAGACACCTCATCCAGGTCGCGAGAGCCGTAGACGTCTTGCACGTGTCCATTCCGGCAAACCCAGGAAGGCGCCGAAATGGTTCGAAGCGGCCTAACGGACGGGCCCGATTCCAACAGGCACGTGACGGCCAGCTCTGGCGGCCGCCGCCGGCCAGGACGCCGAGGGCGGGAGGGTGACGGCGCCGCCACACAATGCGCCGAAGCCGCATCCGTCGGCAGCGTTCCAGTGCTCCACCGAAGAACAGGCACAACAAGCCCTTTCCGTCCGGGGTTTCCCGAGTTCGTCGCCGGAAGGGGGCTCAGCGCAGCTCGTCCCATGGGACGAGCTGGTACAGCTTCTGCGCTGTCCCGACAAGTGCCGTGTCCGGCGGATACCGGATGTCATCGATCTGGGTTACGGCGGCGATGCCCTGGGAGTTGCAGACGATGGCTGCATCGAAGCGGGCCACTTCCGCCAACGGCACGGGTTCCTCCCGCCAGGCGATGCCCGCCCTGCCCAGTTCCTGTCGCAGCAACAGCATCGTGATGCCGTCCAGGGAAGGCCCTTGGGGCCATATCACCGTGCGGCCCTTCAGGAAGCCCACGTTCGTGACGGCTCCCTCGGCCACCATGCCGTCCGGCCCCACCAGCAGCGCCTCGTCGAACCCTTCAGCGGCCACCCGCTTCAAGTGGTAGGCCTGCCCGAACACCCCCACGTGCTTGAGGTGGGCCAAGGGACGCAGGTAGGACACACTCCGCAGACGCTGTCCGGCGAGATCGGGCGCCGGAGGCCGGACGACGACCACCGTCACCGGGAGCGGCCCTTCCTGTGGTGGGTAGACGTAGATGCGCACGGATGCGTCGGTGACCGCGGCCTCCTCAAGGGCTTGGCCAAGCCGGCCGGTGACCAGGGCGCCGTCCAGCTCTTGGCCAAAGAGTTCCCGGGTGGCCGTGTCCAGACGGGCCAGGTGGAGGTCGAGCCCACGCACCCGCCCGGATCTGACCTGCATCGCGGTCATGTGACCGAACCCGCCCATCAACACCGTGGGCAGCGGGTCGGGAGCAACGGCGCACCCGTCAACCTGGACGTACGGAAAGCGATGATCACCCATGCCGGTCACCCTAAGCGATCTTGCTTAGGGTGAGCTGCACGACGGTGCGGGGCCCGTGACGCCTGGAGCCGGGCGATGGCTGGGCAGGTGCGGACAACAGGTCGCCCACCCAACCACACCCATAAAATCACCAGGATCGATCAGCTGCGCTCGAAGGGTGAGGGCACGGGGTAGTAGGCCTCAAGGAAGGCGCGCAGGGTGCGGTCCTGCTCCGTGACGGAGACCTCCGCGTCTGCGGATTCTCCGATGCAGAAGACGGTACGGCCGCGGGTGGCCAGCAGGCGGCTCAGGACCGTGTGGTGCTGGGAGTTGCCGACGTTGACGTAGGTGCAGGAGATCGTCGCCGGGGTGGAGCGTCCGGTGAGGTAGCCGTAGTGGTGGTGCAGCGATGACGTGACGGACAGGTCGGTGGCGGCGCGGAAGGGGTTGCCGGCTGTTGCCGCCACCTCGGCGGAGAACCTCTCGCCGATCTCTTCGAGGACGCTGCGCCGCAGAGGGTGCGGTGCGTGCAGGAAGCTGTGGGTGGCGATGCGGCCGAATTCCCGCTCCAGCACGGCTCGGTTGTTCTTCGCTGCCGCGAAGTACCCTTCGTCGTCCTCGGAGAGTTCGTTCGGCGGTACGGCGGTGGGGGAACGGAAGTGGTGTGCCGTGCCGTTGCTGTCGAAGAAGGCCTGCGGGGTCACCGGCCGTCCGATGAACACGTCGTCGTTGAGGTAGAGGAAATGCTCCGCGAGGCCGTCGATGCGGTGCAACTGGCCCTCGATGGCATGGGAGTTGAAGGTGGGGAGCCAGGTGGGGTCGGTGAAGATGTCCCGGTGACTGACCAGCTTGATGCGGGGGTCGCTGGTGTCCAGCCAGGCGGGTGCCTGGTCGTCGGTGACGATGTGGATGGTGCGCACCCAGGGTGCGTACATGGCCAAGGAGCGCAGAGAGTAGCGGAGTTCGTCGCGGTTGCGGAACCGTACGTCGCCGCTGTCCGCGCCGCCCGTCGTCGCGATGCCGGCTTCGCGGCGGGCGTTGTCGCGGCGCCGCTGCCAGGCGGGGTCGGTGTCGTCGACCCAGGTGTAGACGACGTCGATGGGAAAGTCGACGTCGTTCATGAGCCGGCCGGTGAATGCGGCGGCGGTGGGGTGTTCGCGCTCGGCCACCCGTAGCGTGGCGGTGGCCTCCAGGCTGGGCAGGCGTGGGCCTATCAGCGTGGAGCCGCGGGGGGCCTTGCGCCAGCCGGGGAATTCCTCGTCCTCGTCGCTGACGGCCCAGAATTCGACGGTGCACCCGAAGGCGGGACCGTATCGCAGGGTGCGGCCGGTAGTGGTCACAGGCTTGAAGACGCGGACTCCGGCAACGTCCCCCGCATCACGCAACCGCTCTGCCAGCCATGCGCCGGGGGCGGCGCCCTTCGGGGCGATGAGTTCGCCGTAGACGGGCTTGCCGTGCAGCTCTGTGGCGAGGGCGTCCAATGCCTGGGCCCTGCGCTCGACTTCGACGGCGATGCGGTACGAGGTGCCGCCGTCCCGCAGGAGTACGTACGGGACCTGGTGCGCGGTGAGGGCGGCGGTGGCCAGTTCGAGGTTCCACTCGGCCATGCGGGGGGCCAGGACGTCGTCGCGGACTTCGGCGAGGCGGCCGGCGGTGCGTACCAGGGTGCCGGTGCGGTCCTGAGCCTGGAGGAGGACTTCGCGTGCCTTCTGCTCGTCGGCGGAGTGGGCGAGGGCCGTGACCGGAGCACTGATGTTGAAGCTGCGGGTGCCGCCGGCCGCGATGCGCCGGGCGGTGCGGTCGGCGCGCTGGGCCAGCCGCTTGGGGTCCTCACGCCGCGATACGAGACGGGTGAAGAGGGCTTCCCAGCGAGCGGCGATGTCGGCGGAGCCGAAGCGCTCGTACACCCCGTGGCGGGCCGCGGTGCCGTAGGCGAGGCGGGTGTCGTCGTCCTCCATCAGCTTGGCCATGGCCGCGGCGAGGGAATCCTTGTCGGCGGCCGGCACGAGCAGCCCGTCGGTGCCGTGCCGGACGATCTCGGCGGGGCCGGTGACGATGTCGTACGCGACGACCGGCACGCCCGCGGCGAAGACCTCCAACAGCACCAGCGGGAACGCCTCATTGCGGGAGGGCAGCACGGCGAGTGCCGCCTTCGCCCATTCCTGTTCCATCTGGGCGGAGCGGCCGAGGAGTTGGACCCGGTCGTGCAGGGCGAGGCCGTCGATCAGGCGGCGGAGGTTCACCTCCTGTGGGCCGTCGCCGAAGATGCGCATGGTCCAGTCGGGGTGCTCATCGGCCAGCGTCGCGAAGGCCTCGACGGCATGGTCGAGTTGCTTCTCCGGCGTCATCCGCGCGGCGAGCACGATCGTCTTGCTGTCGAGGTCGGACCGGGGCCGGAAACCACTGGGGACGGCGTTGGGAATGGCGACGAGTTCAGGGGCGGCCGCCCCCAGGGAGTCGGCGAACCAGTCGTTGGTGCGCTCGGTGAGGGAGACCAGGGCATCGATGCGGGGCGCGTAGACCAGCAGCGGCTCGCCGGTGGCGCCGCGCAGCTGAGATGCGCGGTGTTCCTGGTGGACGGTGATGACGCGGGCGGGCGCGAGTTCGGCGGCCGCGGCCATCAGGGCCGGGGTGGTGGTGATGAGTACGTCCGCATCGAGGGAGCCGAGGGCGGCGGCCATCTCGATGTCGGAAAGGCGGTCGAAGGTTGCTTCCCAGGAGGGCTTGATGACCTCGCTGGGCAGCGAGGCGAGCGTGCGGCATTCCTGCTCGCTCAAGTCGCTTGCGCGGACCGGCTGTTCGTAGGGGCCGGTGCGGTCGATGAGGTAGCGGCGCGGGACGGTACGGCCGACCTCGAAGAAGGGCTCGGGACGGGTCTTGAAGACGCTGATGACCTCGACCTGGTGGCCGGCTGCCAGGTGAGTGGCCTGGGTGTAGGCGGCCATCTCGGTGCCGCCCATCTCGTCACCCCAGGTGAGCAGGAATGTGATCTTCATCGGGTGGAGTCCTCGGGGGTGACGAAGGGGGCGCAGCTGACAGCGAGGGTGCCTGCTGCGGAGAGATGGGCGTGCACGCGCAGAACGGTGCCGTCGTCCAGGGCGACGGCACGGAAGGGCGTACGAAAGACCCGCTTGGGATGGCGTACGTCGGTAAGACGGCGGGCGATCTTGATCCGGGTGGTGTTGGACGTCAGGCGGATGTCCCACATGCGCTGGTCGCGGCTGTTCCGGCTCATCTCGGCGAGCGGCAGGTCGAAGGTGAACTCGGAGCCTTGCCAGCGCGGCCGTATGGCGATGGCCGTGCCGGCGGCGCCACGGCGTATCGCCTCGGCCGCGTAGGCGTCGTGAGGGGGCTGGACGGCGAGCAGCCTGCCCCGCACAGTGATCCGGTCCCACTTCAGGTCAAGGGCGGTCAACTCGGCTTGCCGGCGCGGCGCGGAGACCTTGATCACGGCGTGACCGTCCACGGTTCGGGCCACTCGGTAGCGCACGCCGGTTGCGGGGTCGGGCGAGGTCCGCAGCGTGGGTCCGTCGCCGATGGACGCGGCGAGGGAAGCCACCGCGGCCCGGTGCTGTCGGCCCGCACGGTCGGTGGCCACCAGAGAGAGCCGCCAGATGCCGTCGTGCAGTCGAAGTCCCCTGGCGTCCGGTGCGTCCAGGCGGGCGTGGCGCAGCGGGGTGGTCAAGGTCAGCAGAACTCCGCCGTCAGGTTGGGGTTCCAGCTCCAGAGGCAGGCGTTGGCTGCGCCCGCGGGACTCCAGGAGGAGTCCGGCCCCGGTCACGCCACCGGGCAGCGAGAGGCAGGGCAGAGCGAGGTTGAGGGTGCGGCCCCCGAGGACGGACAGGTGGACGGGCCGCAGCAGAGCGAGTGAACGTCCGCGGGCGCCCAGCGCGGGGAGCGTGTCGATCTGTTCGGTACGCAGCCGTGCACGACTTGCTGCTCCTCGGGCCCACTTGGCGGCTCGCACCGCGTGGGACAGGAGGGGTTCACCCATGACGTTCCGTTCTGTGTTCTGCGACTCCTGGTCGCACCGGGGACCCCATGGAATGTGAACCGGCGCCCCGCAGTCCAGTCCATAGCCCGATTTGGCGGGCAACATGTGAAATCTGCCGGTCAGCCCAGAAAACTACTGACCAATCCGGACATATGCACCCATCCTGCGAAGGATTGGTCTTGACCAATGCATTGAGTACATTACCTTTACATGAACGTCATCTTATCTTCACCTGAGATCGAAGGGCCCAGCTCATGACCACGGGCGGGCCCTTTGGGGGGCACGGTCCTGCGTCTCGGGACGAACACCAGTAAACGGAGCAAAACAGCATGACACAGGCCCAGGGGGCGCCGACGACAGCGTCGACGCAGGGGAACCCGGCACAGGCCACACGGGGGACGCATCACTCCGCCCCCTCCGGCAACGTGGCCGGCACGGTCAGTGGCACGCCACCGAATGCCGAGGCCTCCGGCCTTGTCTCTCTTTACCGCAAGGCACTGCCCGCCACAGGGCGGCGTGCCATCGCCCGGCGTTTCTCGCCCGAGCAGCGCCGCAGGTTCAAGCAGCGCCTGACCGTCGCTTCGACGGGGCTGCAAGCCACCCGGCTGCGGTCCTCGGCCTTCACCGCGGCCCGCCGCACGCTGATCGCAGGCTCTGACACGGTCGTGGTCACGATCGAGGGACGCTCACGCCTCGCTCTCCCCCAGCCACGTCTGTCTCCCGAGGCAGCGCGGCGCGGCAACCTGGCCACCGTCACCGAGGCGCTCGCCTCGGCCGGTATCGACTACTTCTGCATACGCCAGCGAGACCGCTCAGCAACGACGGTCGGCGTCGCTCGCACCGATCGTGCCGCCGCACTCCAGGCCCTGAGCGAACACGCCGGCGTTCGCCCCTGCTACCTGACAACTCCGGGCAACACCGGGAAGGTGTTCGCCGGCTACCGGTCCCCGAGCTGGAGGCGTTTCGCCTCTGCCGACGTGGTGCGGCTGTTCACCTACCACACCGACCCCGGTCGGCGCTTGGTCCTTGGCGCCGAGCACGGCTGCGACCTGGAATTCTGGTCCTCGGACGGCGAGAAGCTGACGGCGCCGCGTCGCAACTCGATCGCGGAGTCCGTGCCCGCCGACGGCCTGACCGTCGAGACCCCGGCCGAGACCTTCACCGCTCCCTACGGCACCCGGGACCGTGGCCTGCTGACGGTCCGCACCCGGGAGGAATTCACCACCGTCCTGCCCCGGGACATCACCTTCCCCGTCGACGCGGTCTACACGTGGGTCAACGGAGCCGACCCGGCGTGGCTCGCGCGCCGCTCACGTTTCTCGGGCACCAGCTATCACGCAGAGGCGGCCAACGCCGCGCGCTATGCGGACCATGACGAACTGCGCTACTCGTTGCGGTCCCTGGACATGTACGCGCCGTGGATCCGCACCATCTACATCGTCACCGACGACCAGACCCCCGCCTGGCTGGACACCTCCGCCCCGGGGATCCAGGTGGTGTCGCACCGGGACGTCTTCCGTGACCCCAGCGTGCTGCCAACCTTCAACTCCCACGCCATCGAGAGCCAGTTGCACCACATCGATGGACTGTCGGAACACTTCCTCTACTTCAACGACGACGTTTTCCTGGGTTCGGAACTGTCCCCCAAGGACTTCTTCCTTGCCAACGGGCTGACCAGGTTCTTCCCCTCACCTGCCCTGGTGCCGCTGGGTCCTCCCTCTGCCGAGGACGTCCCCGTCGCGGCGGCCGGAAAGAACAACCGCACCCTGATCCAGCGGCGGTTCGGGACCACGCCCGTCGAGAAGATGCGGCACACTCCGCACGCCCTGAGCCGCAGCGTCCTGGAAGAGATCGAGACGGATTTCGCCGAGCAGCACGCCACGACGGCTTCCCACCGGTTCCGCAGCAGCGACGACATCGCCATCCCGTCGTCCCTGTACCACTACCACGCCTTCCACACGCGCCGCGCGGTCCCCGGCGACCTGCGGTACGTGTACCTGGACGTCGCCCACCCGCACACGCCCAACCATCTCGACCGGCTGCTGCTCGCCCGGGACAAGGACGTGTTCTGCCTCAACGACACCACGTCCAACGAGGGCGACTTCACGCGAAGCGATCGCCTGATCCGGACGTTTCTGGAGGCATACTTCCCGGTGGCCAGCCGGTTCGAGCGGCCCCTGTGACACGGGCCCGACCGACCATCCACCACCGCACTGCCTTGGATTCCCTCGTGCCCACATTCCCCACCAGTCGCCTGACCCGACGCACCGTGGTGGGCGGCCTCGTCGCACTCGGCGCCGTTGCCTGCACCTCGTCCAGCTCGGACAAGCCCACTGTCCCGGCCCGCGCCAAGGTGCCCGCCGGTCGGGACGGACACAGCGGCAGCCGGGTGATGCAGATCGTCGCCCACCCCGACGACGACCTGTACTTCATGAACCCGGAGCTGGCCCAGTCCATCGCCGCCAACGACCAACTCGTCAGCGTCTACCTCAACTGCGGCGAGACCGGCGGTGTCAACAAGGTCCCCGGAAGCAAGACCCCACCCAAGCCCGACGTCGCCGCCTATGCCGGGGCACGCCGCCAGGGCCTGCGCCAGGCCTACGCGTACATGGCCACCGGCAAGGCACACACGGCATGGAAGGCCGAGGCACTCACCCTGCCCGGCGGCACCCAGGTCGAACTCGACACCCTCGATGGACACCCGGGCCTGCAGTTGGTCTTCCTCGGCGTGCGCCAGCACACCTCGTACGGAAACGGCCCCAGCAAGGGACTGCCAGAGCTGTGGGCCGATCCCTCGATGGCGACCAGCACCCTTGTCAGCACCGGCTCGCCCGTACGGGAGACACACCCAGTCACCCGCGACAGCGTGATCGCCGCCCTTGCCCACTTGCTCGACCGCTACCGGCCCACCTTGGTCAGGTCCATGGATCCGGACCCCGACATGCAGGTGCACGATGCCGCGCACCGTGCCCACCACGACCAGACCGGCTATTCCGACCACCCCGATCACACCGCCACGGCCCTCTTCACCCTTGCGGCCCTAGAGCGCTACCAAGGACCTGGAGAGGGCCGCCCGTACACGGTGGTCTCCTACCGCGGTTACTACAACGAACGCTGGCCGCAGAACCTCCCCGAGGAACTGGTCCGAGCCAAGGCCGACGTCCTCAACGTCTACGGCGGCTCCCCCGACAGCTGTGACTTCTCGGCCGGCTGCGGCGACTACGACGTCGGCAAGGACCGCTCCTACGGCACCGGCTGGCTACAACGCACCTCCCTGCGCTACCCGGCCGCGCCCGCGTTCCAGCTCGACGCCGACGGCCGGCTGACCGCGTTCGCCGTACTCGGCGGCCAGGCCGCCATGTGGCGCGAGAGCGCCAAAGCCAGCGGCACGTGGGCCGCCCCCGTCCTCTTCGGTGCCGAGCAGCTGCTCCCCGGCCTGGCCGCCGGCCTCACCAAGGACGGCCGCTGGCAGTTGTTCGCCGAGCGCGTCGCCTCACTCGGCCCCTCCCCCGCCCAGAACACCCGCGAGATCGTCACCGCCGAACAACGCACCAGGAACGGCCCGTTCGGCGCGTGGACCACCCTCGGCAACCCCGAACGCGACCCGGACCACGGGCGCCGCGTCGGTACCCCCGTGGTCACGCGTGACAGCGACGGACAAGCTCTGGTCTTCGCCCGTAACTGGTCCAAAGGCATCTCCATGCGCCGGCAGCAGCCCGACGGCCGGTGGAGTGCCTGGAGCGACCTCGGCGGTGCCGACGTCCAGGAAGGCCTCAGCGCAGTCACCGACGCACAGGGCCGCATCCATGTCCTGGCTTCCGGCCACGACACCATCCACCACTGGGCCCAGGACAAACCGGGCGGACCCTTCACGTTCACCAGGACGAGTCTCCCGGCGCCCGCCGACCCACCGGCAGTGGCCGTCGGGCCCGACGGGACGCTGGTACTCGCCTACCGCGAGGCCAAAAGCAGCCGGCCACTCCTCTGTCGGCTTCCCTCCGGCAACGACGAGTGGCACGTGGAACGGCCCGGTCTCTCCGCTCGCGGCTACGGCCCGCTCGCGCTGCTCGCCCGCCACGACGAGACCCTGCTGGCCGCCCGCAACAACAACGGCACCACCAGCACTGCCACTTGGCGCGCCGGAACTACGGCCCGCTGGACCACCGTCCCCGGCCCGGTGGTAGGCACCCAGGCCCTGGCCGTCGACGCACAGGACCACCCCGTGCTGGCCCACCTCGCCCCGGACGCCACCCTCCGCACCACACCCGCGCCCAAGGACACCAAGCGATGACTTCCCTGCTGGCCGCCCCCACCGCCTCACCCCCCGAAGGCGCCACCACGGGCGGCAAAACCGCGACCCGGCTCTACGCCCTGGACGGACTGCGGCTCCTGGCGGCACTCATGGTCGTCTCCTTCCACTTCATAGGCTTCGACGACTGGAGCGCCTCCCCCTGGGGCGCCTCCACCTCCCAGGTGTTCCCCACCGCGCACCACGCCGCCGCCTACGGCTGGCTCGGCGTGCAGCTCTTCTTCCTGATCAGCGGCTTCGTCATCTGCATGTCCTGCTGGGGACGTTCACTGCGCCAGTTCGCCGTCTCCCGCTTCCTCAGGCTCTACCCCGCCTACTGGTTCGCGGTCCTACTGACCTCCGGCGTCCTGCTCGCGGCGGGCCGCCTCGAAGCGGCCCCGGCCACCCTCTCCAAAATCCTCTCCAACCTCACGATGCTTCAGGAGCCAATCGGCGTCGGCGACATCGATCCCGTCTACTGGACCCTCTGGGCGGAGATGCGCTTCTACCTCCTCTTCGCCGTGGTCGCCGCACTCGGCCTCACCTACCGCAAGGTGCTCTACTTCTGCGGAATCTGGCTCCTGCTGACCGTTCTGGCCCCGCACGCAGGCATCCCGCTCCTGAGCCTGTTCGCGATGCCCGACTCCGCCCCGTACTTCGTCGCCGGCATCCTCATCTACCTGATGCACCGCTTCCGCCCCACCTTGGCCCTGTGGGTCCTGCTCGGCGCCTCGTGGATCCTCGCCCAGGGACAGCTGCGGAACTTGATGAAGCCCGCCGAAAACTCCGTCCACCACTCGCTGTCCTGGACCATCTGCCTGGCGGCCATCACGCTCTTCTACGTGGCTGTCCTCACCGTCGCCATCAAGCGGCATCCCCCCTTCAACCACCGCTGGCTGACCACCGCCGGCGCCCTCACCTACCCCCTCTACCTCCTCCACGAGGAACTCGGCTGGGAAGCCATCCGTCAACTCCACCGCCACTTCCCCCCATGGCTCCTCGTCACCGCCATCACCGCGGTCATGCTGCTCGCGGCATGGCTGGTGCACCGCTTCGTCGAACGCCCCGCCGTCCGTGCGCTCAAGCGGCAAATTGGACCGCTTTCCACGTGAGGCGCGGCTCTGCTTCGTCCAGCAGGTCCCGGCGAGGGGAACTCGACGCGGGTGGTGAAGCGCGAGGACAGCCCGGGGTTCGTGGCCAGCAGCTGCGCGATCTCCGCCTGGTAGCCGACCAGGATCACCACCAGTCTGTCGCGGTCGTCCTCCGCACGCTTGAGCAGCACTTGCAGCGCTTCCGCGCCGAACGCGTCGCCGCCCGAATAGCCGCTGTTGGAAAGTGAATAGGCCTCATCGATGAACAGCACGCCGTCCAAGGCGCTGTCCACAACTTTGGAGGTCTTGATCGCGGACGATCCGAGGTGCTGCCCCACCAGGTCCACGCGTTGAGCTTCGATCACGTGCCCGCTCCTGGGCAGGCCCAGCCCCTTGAACACCTCGCCGATGACACGGGCCACAGTCGTCTTCCCGGTACCGGGCGGCCCGGCGAAGACGAAGTGGCTCGGGCGGGTCGCCGACGGCAGGCCCTGCTCCTCACGGATCGCCGCCATCCGCAGCTGCGCGACGAGCGTTCGGATCTGCCGTTTGACGGGTTCGAGCCCGGTCATGGCGTCCAAGGTGGCCAGGGCGCTTTGCAGCACGGCATCCCGTTGCACCCCAGCGCCCACCTCGGCTCCTCCCCATGACCGACGGACATCGCCACCACTGCGGGGGCGCCTCTCCCCCGGGCAAGTGATCACGAGCCACGCATGCCAGTGCTGTGACCGCAAAGGTTCGCCGGGTTGGACGATCGAGGCCATGGCGACGAGCGGCTAGCCTCCCCATCGGATGCCTTGCCCGCTATGGAGCTTGACGCGTTCGCGTCGTCGGTACGGCAGTAGGGTGGAACGGTGACCTCCTTACCGGAAGACTCGCCGCCGCTGATAGGCGAAGACGCCCGCGATGCGGCCGTGCAGCGCCTGCAGGAGGCGTACAGCGAAGGGCTCATCTCGCACGAGGAGTTGGACGGACGCCTCCATCAGGTGCTCACCGCCAAGGCGCACAGCGAGCTCGTGGCGGCCCTGGCCTCGCTCCCGGCGGAGCACCCGGACACCGCGTCGACGATCGCCGCCGCCGGGGGCCGGATCCAGCGGCGAGGTGCATGGCGGGTACCGCGGATCCTCAAGGTCGAGTCCGCATATGGAAGGGTGCGCCTGGATCTGTCCCGGGCGGTCATCGAGCATCCGGCCGTTGACATCGAGCTGCAACTCGGAACCGGCGGGGCCAGAATCACGGTGCCTCGCGACGCGGTCGTTGATGTCGAGGGTTTGCGCACTGGGTGGAAGGACCTGCGCTACAAGGCCCCGCGGCGCTCCCGACCCGGCGGGCCCACGATCCGCATCTCTGGGACCATGGGATTCGGACGATTGAAGATCCGCCATGCCCGGCGTTGAGGCTCCATCCGGCTAGGACGACCCGCCTGGCACTTCGCCCCGCCGACTTCGGTGGCCGTGCCGGCGTAGGTTCGCTGGGTTGGTCAGGCGACGGCTTTGAGCGGGCGTCCGCCCCAGCGGATGCCCTTCTCGCTTCGGGTACGAGCGCGTTCCTTGCGTTCGGCGGCCAGGACGTCGCGGTGCCAGGCGTTGGCTGTGCAGGCAACGCGAAGAAGACCTCGTCGCCGCCCGATCAGCCAACCGACAGCTCATGGCAACCCTCAACGCGCGACCATGACGCGAGCCTCTCGCGGACCGCCAGCTTCGCCGACTACTCGTAGGTCGTCGCCGCCTGAAGAGCCCGAGCAAGGAACGTCCAGTCACCCGCAGCTGGGAGCTCCTTGCCGAAGTTTCGATACCAACCCTCCGAGTCGTTCATCCACGCGGCGAGCCCTTCAAGGAAGGCATCAAGGGTCTGGTTCTCCCACTCATGGCCACGGCGGAGAAAGTCCTGATGAAGTGCGCGGACAAACGCAACCAAGTTCTCACGGCTCCGGATCTCATCGTCTGGGGCAAGCGGCATAGCGGCAACCTATCGTTCGGCCACGGCCCTTGAACATCGGGGGCAGCGTGCCTCGTCATCGTCCGATCCAGCGATTGCGCCACACCTGTCGCACTGACATCCTCAACCCGTCAGGTCGCCCACCTGCACAAACATAGGCAGTCGAGCATCTACGGCACGCGCGACCCTCAGAGAATGGCCAGCTCTACCACTTCCTCCAGAACCACACACTGTTCGATGAGAGCACAGCCTTCCCTTCCGAACTCGTTGTCGTCGCTTGACCTGTTAACCCCCTGAGGTGTCTATGCGGTCACAGCACTAAGGACTGGGATCAGAATGAGGGGTTCGCTGTTCGGGAATGACGGTCTGTCGGTTGTTGTTGACGGCTGCCGGACAGGGGGGTGGGTGCGGCCGAGACACGTGGTGGGCGCAAGCCGTGGGAGATCGAGGACGGGCTCTGGGAGCGGGTGGAGCCGCTGCTGCCGGTGGTCGAGCGGCGTTTCCGGTATCCGGGACGTCGGCGGCTCGATGACCGGCGGGTGCTGTGCGGGATCCTCTTCGTGCTGTACACCGGCATCCCGTGGCGGCATCTGCCCCAGGAGCTCGGCTTCGGCTCGGGCATGACGTGCTGGCGGCGGCTGCGGGACTGGAACCAGGCCGGCGTGTGGCAGCGCCTGCATGAGCTACTGCTCGCCGAGCTGCGCAGGGCCGGCATGCTCGACTTCTCCCGCGCCGCCGTCGACTCCAGCCACCTCAGGGCGATGAAGGGCGGAGCGGCCACCGGCCCATCCCCGGTGGACCGGGGCCGGACCAGCAGCAAGCACCACCTGATCGTCGAGGCGCACGGCATCCCGCTGGCCGCGACGCTGACCGGCGGGAACCGCAACGACGTCACCCAGCTGATCCCGCTGATCCAGGCCGTCCCGCCAGTCCGCGGCAAGCGCGGCCGGCCGCTGCACCGCCCCCGGCGCATCTACGCCGACCGCGGCTACGACCACGACGTCTACCGCGACCGGGTCCGCGCACCCCACACATCGCCCGGCGCGCCACCGAACACGGCTCCGGACTTGGTGTTCACCGCTGGGTGGTGGAAGGAGCGATCGCGTTGCTGCACTGGTTCCGCCGCCTGCGCATCCGCTGGGAAATCCGCGACGATATCCACCAAGCCTTCGTCACCCTGGGCTGCGCCATCATCTGCTGGCGACGACTGAAGACCTCATTCTGATCCCAGTCCTAAGCGAGAACTCACGCGGCCGCTGCCATCCCCCGGTGCCGTCGTGAGGAATCAAGCCGAAATCGCAGCCCGCGCGGAGAGATCAGACCCTGGGGTCAACAGGACTGCGGGGTGGCGCAGTTGGCCGACCTTGCGGCCGGGACACGGCGGCCTGACCACTGGCTATCAGAGATGGATCGAACGCGCCCTCAACTGCGAGTTCGCCGACTCGGGCCGTGACGTCCGTCCTTACGTGCACCGCGAGGGACACACCCCGGACGGCACGGACAACCCCACCTGGCGGCTCGGTTCAGAGGGTTCCTCACACCCCCGTTCCGAGGCTGAGGTACCCGGTTGGCGTCGGGCCTTGCCGGATCGAGGACACGGTGCAGGGGGTCCCTTTCCTCCGGGGAGGTATTGAGCGGCGGACGGTGCCCGGCGACGCCGCGAGCGGCGCCGGGCACGGATGTGCTGACGGATCAGCAGGTGCGCGGCGTGGTACTGATCCGGGTGACCGCTATGTTGGCCACCGTGGAGCTGAGGTACTTGTGGTTCGCGTCGTAGACCTTCGAGGGGCCGGAGCTGGCGAACTTGTCCCCGCTGAGGGTCGCGGTCTGGTTCACGTCGACCCAGCCCACCGTGGTGCCGGCAGCGTCGTGCAGGCGCTCGTCGACCTTGAAGGTGAACTGGTTGCCGCTGGTGAGGGTCCAACTGCCGTGTCCGTCACTGGTGTCAGACCACAGGCACACCTTCCCGGCACCGTCGAAGGACAGCGTCATGGCGGCCTTGTGTCCGTCGTGTTCGGCCGTGCCCTGCCAGGTGCCCACCGGAGCCGAGGAGGTCACAGCCGCGGCGGAACCGGCGGTGGTCGTCAGCGTCGCCGCCGCAGCGAGGGCGATCGTCGCCCCAAGGGTGCACAGCCGACGCGTGTGCCGAGTGGCCGGGGCGCGGTGTTCGGTCGTCATTTCGGGATCCTCCAAGTGACGCTGATCGTCACGTCGTTGTGGTGCGGATGCGATGGTGGTCTCAGCACTGCCAGCTGCCTGCGCCGCGGAATCCGTACCAGCGGCGGTACCAGTGGGCGGCGGTGCGGTGGGGTCGGCTTTCGGGAACGGGCCGGTGGGCGACTCGGGCGAGGAGCACGGCGGTGAGCGCGGCGAGTTCCTCCTCGCTGGCCTCGCCCTTCTCCACGCGGAAAAAGGGGTCGGTCCCCTTGGTGTCCCTCACTGGGGTGGGTTGCCGTGTTTGCGGGACGGCAGGTCGGCGTGCTTGGACTTGAGCATCGCGAGTGAGGCGATGAGAACGGCCCGGGTCTCGGCCGGATCGATCACGTCATCCACCAGACCCCGCTCGGCCGCGTAGTACGGATGCATCAACTCGGCCTTGTACTCCTTCACCATCCGCGCCCGCATCGCCTCCGAATCCTCAGCCTCCGCGATCTGACGCCGGAAGATCACATTCGCCGCGCCCTCCGCACCCATCACCGCGATCTCATTGGTGGGCCAGGCATAGGTCAGGTCCGCGCCGATGGACTGCGAGTCCATCACGATGTACGCCCCGCCGTACGCCTTGCGCAGGATCAGCGAGATCCGCGGCACCGTCGCGTTGCAGTACGCATACAGCAGCTTCGCGCCGTGCCGGATGATCCCGCCGTGCTCCTGCGAGACACCCGGCAGGAACCCCGGAACATCCAGCAGCGTCACGATCGGAATGTTGAACGCGTCGCACATCTGCACAAACCGCGCCGCCTTCTCACTGGCCTCGATGTCCAGGACACCCGCCAAAGACTGCGGCTGGTTCGCCACGATCCCCACGACCTGCCCGTCCAGGCGGGCCAGCGCACAGATAATGTTGCGCGCCCACCGCTCATGGACCTCCAGGAAGTCCCCGTCATCGACGAGCTCCTCGATCACCTTGCGCATGTCATACGGCCGGTTACCGTCCGCCGGCACCAGGTCGAGGAGGACCTCGGAACGCCGGTCCGCCGGATCGTCGGACACATGGACCGGCGGGTTCTCCCGGTTGTTCGACGGCAGCATCGAGATCAGATACCGGACCTCCGCCAGGCACGTCTCCTCGTCGTCGTAGGCGAAGTGCGCCACCCCCGACGTCTCAGCATGCACATCCGCACCACCCAGACCGTTCTGGGTGATCTCCTCACCCGTCACCGCCCGCACCACATCCGGACCCGTGATGAACATCTGCGACGTCTCACGCACCATAAAGACGAAGTCGGTCAGGGCCGGCGAGTAGGCCGCGCCGCCCGCGCACGGGCCCAGCATCACCGAGATTTGCGGGATCACCCCCGACGCCTTCGTGTTCCGCTGGAAAATCCCGCCATACCCCGCCAGGGCGCTGACGCCCTCCTGGATGCGGGCACCCGCGCCGTCGTTCAGCGACACCAGCGGAGCACCCGCCGCGATCGCCATATCCATGATCTTGTGGATCTTCGTGGCATGCGCCTCACCCAGCGCACCACCGAAGATCCGGAAGTCATGGGCATACACGAACACCGTGCGGCCCTCCACCGTCCCCCACCCGGTGACCACACCATCGGTGTACGGCTTCTTCGCCTCCAGCCCGAAACCCACCGCACGATGCCGACGCAACTGCTCGACCTCATGAAACGAGTCAGGGTCGAGCAGCAGATCGATGCGCTCACGCGCCGTCAGCTTGCCCTTCGCATGCTGCGCCTCGGTCGCACGCTCACTCGGCCCACGCAGAGCGCTTCGCTTGAGCTCCCTGAGTTCCTCGGTGTGGCCGAGCAGCGAGATCGGATGCGCCTCAGTGATGGTCACGGACCGAGGCCTCCTTGAGGACCGGCAGGCAGTCCAGTGCGGCGAGTTCGGGACGCAGGCGGACGTGGCTCGCGCCGGTGTGGATGTCGCGCCAGGCGCGCTGCACCGGGTCGTCCTCGGAGAAGGACCGCGAGCCCCCGAGCCGCATGAGGCGTCCGACCGCCTCCAGGCTGAGCTCCACCGCGCGCACGCAGTCCCACGGCGCCCAAGGGGCCCACCGGGCACGGTCGTTGTCCGTGTCCACGTCGCGCGCGACCCGCTGCACGGTTTCGGCCGCGAGGTGGATGTCACCGGCCGCGCGGACGAACTCCAAGGTGGTGGGGGACGGTTCGGCGTCGTGGCCCGGTACGGAGTCGGCGAGGCGGAGCAGCACGGAGCGGGCCGCGCCGAGGAGTGGCGGGGCGAAGGTGAGGCCGGCCACCGTCTTGAGCGGGAGGGACGACCGGGCGGGGTCGGTGGAGCCTTCCAGTGCGGTTGCCGAGAAGGAGCGGTGGCGGGGTACGAACACGGCTTCGGCGATCACGGTGTGGCTGCCGGTGCCCCGCATTCCGGTGGTGCGCCAGGTGTGTTCCACGGTCAGTTCGTCGCGTCGTATCGCGAAGAAGCGGCGGTGCTCCGGCGTCTCGTCGGCCGGGGCGTCCGCCGCGGGCACGGTCGGGGCGACGAGCAGCACCCAGTCGCTGTGCAGAACGGCGCTGACGTAGGACCAGCGGCCCGATACCCGCCAGCCCCCGTCCTCCTCCACGGCTCGGCCTGTCGGCTGGAGTGCCGAGGCGACGACCGTGTCCGGCGTGCCGGACCACAGTTCACGCTGCCCCTCTTCGGGTAAGAAGGTCGCCATGCGGCCGCCGTACGCGATGACGGACGCGCACCAGGCGGCCGAGGCGCAGCCCTCCCCCACGGTGGTCACGGCACGGATCACGTCCAAGTGGCCGCCGTCGCGGCCACCCCAGCGGTGCGGCACGAAGTGGCGGGCGAAGCCGGCCGAGACGAGCGCCCGGGCCACGGCGGGGTCCAGGGCACGGGCGGACTCGGCGGCAGGCGCGTGCCGGGCCGCGAGGTCCCGTGCCGCGCGGGCGGCGTCTTGCAGCTCGGCGCTTGTCATCGTGAGGGCTCCTGAGGCGTTGGCGGATTCGGCAGACGCAGCCCGCGGTGGATGTCGAGGGCCGCGCTGGAGTGGTTGAGGGTGATGTAGTGCAGACCGGGGGCCGCCTCGTCGAGGAGGCGCTGGGCCAGCTCGGTGGCGTGGTCGACACCGATGCGGTACGACTCGCGGGGGTCGTACCGCGCGGTGCGCAGGCGCAGTGCGAGCTCGGGCGGGAAGGTGGCGTTGCTGAGCTCGGCGAAGCGGCTGATCTGGTCGTACCGGGTGGCCGGCATGATCCCGGGGATCACGGGGATGTGGCACCCGGCGGCGGCGAGCCGGTCACGCAGCCGGAGGTAGTCGTCGGCGTGGAAGAACATCTGGGTGATGGCGTAGTCGGCGCCTGCCCTGCATTTGGCGGCGAAGTGGCGGATGTCGCTGTCCCAGTCGGGCGAGCGGGGGTGCCGCTCGGGGAAGGCGGCGACGCCGATGCTGAAGTCGCCCAGTTCCCTTACGAGTTGGACCAGTTCGACGGCGTGTGCGAGGCCCTCGGGGTGCCGGTTCCAGGGCCCTTGAGGGTCGCCGGGCGGGTCGCCGCGCAGCGCGAGGACGTCGCGGATGCCCGCGTCGGCGTACCGGCCGATGATCTGGCGCAGCTCGGCGACCGAGTGGCCGACGGCGGTGAGATGGGCCACCGGGCGCAGCGTGGTGTGCTCGGCGATCCTCTGGGTCAGGGCGGCGGTGCGCTCCCGTGAGGAACCGCCCGCACCGTAGGTCACCGACACGAAGGACGGGTTGGCGGCTTCGACCCGGCGCAGGGCCTGCCAGAGCACTTGCTCGCCCTTGTCCGTCTTGGGTGGGAAGAACTCGAAGGAGTACGAGCGGTGGCCGGCCGCGATCAGTTCGGCGGGCCCGCCTCGGCCGGTTCGGGACAGGGTCGTCACGGTCATGCGCGCAAACCCCCTGCGAGGGCGCCCGCCGCGTCGGCGGTGTCCGGTCCGTAGGTGGCGATGCGAAGGCGGCGTACGGCGTCCGGCGAGGCGGTGTAGGTCTGGGTGCCCACGGCCGACAGGGCCAGGGTGGCCAGGGCTGATCCGGTCTGTGCGCACCGCACCTCGTCGTGGCCCTCGGACAGGGCGCAGAGATAGCCCGCGCGGTAGGCGTCGCCGACGCCGGTCGGGTCGGCGACAGTGGCCGCGGGCACGGCGGGCACCTCGGCCACCGTTTCGCCACCGCGCTCGACACGGCTGCCCTTCTCGCCGAGGGTGGTGACCCAGGTTCCGACCCGGGACAGGACATCGACGGCGGTCCAGCCGGTCTTGCGCAGGAGCAGTTCGCGCTCGTACTCGTTGGTGAACAAGTGGACTGCCCCGTCGACCAGTTCACGGATGGCGGGGCCGTCGAGGCGGGCCAGCTGCTGTGCCGGGTCGGCGATGAACGGGATGCCGAGGGTGCGGCAGGTGCGGGTGTGACGGAGCATCGCTGCCGGGTCGTCGGCGCCGATCAGCACCAGGTCGGTGTCTCCGCTGCGGTCGAGGACGGCGGCGAGGTCGATGGCGGAGGCCTCGGCCATCGCTCCGGCGTAGAAGGAGGCGAGCTGGTTGCCGTCCGGGTCGGTGGTGCACAGGAATCGGGCGGTGTGCTGGGTGGCGGAGACATGGACCGCGGAGGTGTCCACGCCGAGGTCGGCCAAGCGTTCCCCGTACTCGCGGAAGTCGGCGCCGACGGCAGCGACGAGCAGGGGGCGGCGACCGAGGCGGGCCAGGCCGTAGGTGATGTTGGCGGCGACCCCGCCGTCCCGGATCTCCAGGGTGTCGACGAGGAACGACAGGGAGACGCGGTCGAGTTTGTCGGCGAGCAGCTGGTCGCTGATGCGGCCGGGGAAGGTCATCAGGTGGTCGGTGGCGACGGAACCGGTGACGGTGATGCGCATGTCAGGCTCCCACAGCCGTGCGCAGGGCCTCGACGCGGTCGGTGCGCTCCCACGTGAAGTCGGGGAGTTCGCGGCCGAAGTGCCCGTAGGCGGCGGTCTGGGCGTAGATGGGGCGGAGCAGGTCGAGGTCGCGGATGATCGCGGCCGGGCGCAGGTCGAAGACCTCGCCGATCGCGGTCTCGATCTTGTCGTTGTCGACCGTGTTGGTACCGAACGTCTCCACGAACAGCCCCACCGGCTCCGCCTTGCCGATCGCGTAAGCCACCTGCACCTCACAGCGCGCCGCAAGCCCCGCGGCCACCACGTTCTTGGCGACCCAGCGCATCGCGTAGGCGGCCGACCGGTCCACCTTGGACGGGTCCTTGCCCGAGAAGGCACCACCGCCATGACGGGCCATCCCGCCATACGTATCAATGATGATCTTGCGGCCGGTCAGCCCCGCATCACCCATCGGACCGCCGATCTCGAACCGGCCGGTCGGGTTCACCAGCAGACGGTAACCGTCGGTGTCCAGCTTGATGCCGTCCTCGACCAGCTGCTTGATGACCTGCTCCACCACGAACTCACGAATGTCCGGCGCCAGCAGCGACTCCAGGTCGATGTCACTCGCATGCTGCGTGGAGACGACCACCGTGTCCAGACGGACCGCCTTGTCACCGTCGTACTCGATGGTGACCTGCGTCTTGCCGTCCGGACGCAGATACGGGATCGTGCCGTTCTTGCGGACCTCGGTCAGGCGCCGCGAGAGACGGTGCGCCAGGTGGATCGGCAGCGGCATCAGCTCGGGCGTCTCGTCCGTGGCATAGCCGAACATCAGACCCTG
>NZ_JBSFIE010000052.1:0-33657 GCF_053597395.1 Streptomyces sp. NPDC001415 | reverse complement strand
GACCGAGTCGAAGGTCATCAGGATGCGCAGGCTGGCGAGGGCCTGGTTGAGGGCCTTCTTCAGCTCCGCGAACCAGGCGGCACTGCTCTGGTCGGCCTCCCAGGCGATGATTGTCGTCGCCAGGAAGTCCTTGAAGGTGCCGTCGAAGAGGACCTTGTTGTCGGTGGGGAAAGTGAACGTCTCGCCCTTGTGGACGTCCTGGAACTCCTTGGAGTGGAACGTCTTGCCCGTGTCGCGGCCGGCGCTGGTGGCGGCGGTCCAGTAGATCTCGTCGTCACTCCACCACTGGTCCCCCACCTCCCGGTGAACGTAGAAGCTCTCCAGCTCCAGCTTCACCCGGAACTCCTGCGCCGCCGCGGGACCGGCCACCCCCGGTTCGCCCGGCACCTCCCCCTCCGGCGCAGCCGCTCCGTCGGCGGCCGCGGCGGCGGACCCGGACACCGAGGGGCGGGCGGAAGCGGTGACCCCCATTCCCGCCTCCCGCATCGCTTCGAGGAACGCCGGGTCCTCGGGCTGTCCGGTCGCCACCGCATACGGATCCACGACCCGGACGTTGGGACGCGCGAGGGCCGCGCTCACCACGTGCGGAAGGTCACGCCGCAGATCCGCGACCGTGTAGCCCTGGCTCACCGGCAGGTTCCGGATGACCGCGGGCACCAGCTCCGCCTGGCCCCGCGCCACCGACTCGCGGTAGACCCGCCCCCACTCGCGCGCCTCCGTGTCCGGCATGACCGTCTTGAGGACGTCGAGCATCATCCGCTCCAGATCGGAGGGAGTGTGCCCCTGCCTCACCCGGTCCGCTCCGTGCAGCATCACCCCGACCAGCACGTTGCCGTACCCACCGCTTTGCGCCAGCGCCCGCCCGACCCGCGCCTGCGCGCGCGACCCCGACAACAGGGCCCGAACCCGCTCCAGGCGCTCCTGCTCCGTCCACTCCTCATTGGCCATCGAAGTCCCCTTCCACCCATCCACCGGCGACCGGAACGGACACCGCGTCGACGCTAGGACCTCCGGTCTGCACAGATCCCCCGAAGACGGCAATCAGCCAGGAAACAGACCGAAACGGTCTTCTTGAATTCACGTCCACACCGCTGCCCGCCAGCCCTGGGTGAGACACGTGAAGCCCCGGCGCTCCCCGGCCGCCTTACTGCACCGGCCCCACCCGGGCGCTGCCGCTGCGCAACAGCGCCCAGACGCCAGGGGTCCCTGCACACCGGCAGGCCCAGGCACGCAGCCCACCCAGTGGAAACCGGCCACTATCTGACCGACAAGCAGCTTCGTCACGCTGCGGAACCGGGAGACGGTGAACTCCGCATCAGCAGCGGATCATGGCACCATCCGGCCGTGACCAGCTCGTTTCACGGAGGACACGTGCCGCAGGACATCGAATTCCATCTGCCCTTCCCCCGCTCGGTCAGCCCGGACCTGGCAGGCGCCCGGCAGCGCAATCCGGCCTGGGTGCGGCGCATGGGTCTGGTCGGGGAGGGCCGGTCGCTGAAGTGGTACGCGTCGTGGGACATGCCGCTCCTGGCCGCCTACGGCTTCCCCAACGCCACCGGGTGGGCCCTGGACCTGTGCGCGGACGCGATGGCGTTCTTCTTCGTCTTCGACGACCAGTTCGACGGCCCCCTCGGCCAGGACCCCGCCCGCGCCGCGGCCGTCAGCCAGCAGCTGATCGACATCGTGCACGGCGCCGCCCCCGCACCGGGGGCGGACGCGTGCTCGGTCGCGTTCGCCGACCTCTGGGCGCGCTGCACCGACGGCGCGCACCCGGGCTGGGCGGCGCGGACCGCGTACGAGTGGGAGTACTACTTCGCCACCCAGGCCCACGAGGCGATCGGCCGGCTCCGCGGGACGCCCGCCGACATGGAAACGTATCTGCAGGTGCGGCGCGGCATAGCCGGCACCGATCTGCCGCTGTCACTGGGTGAACGGGCCGCCGGCATCACCATCCCCGCCGGCGCCCTCCACAGTCCGCAGCTGCGGATCATGCGGCAGGCCGCCATCGACGTCACGTTCATGTGCAACGACGTCTACTCCCTGGAGAAGGAGGAAGCCCGCGGCGACATGGACAACCTCGTTCTCGTCCTCGAACACACCCAGGGGTACAGCCGTCAGGAAGCGATCGAAGCCGCCCGGCAGGAAGTCGAACAGCGGGTCGAGCGGTTCCGGGAACAGGCCCGCCAGGTCCCGCCCATGTGCCACCAGCTCGGCCTCACCGGCCCGGAGCAGACCGCCGTGACCACGTATGTCGAGATCATGGAAGCCTGGATGAGCGGCTACCACGCCTGGCAGACCCAGACCCGCCGCTACACCAACGCCCTCCAGACCATCCCCACCACCGGACCCGGCTACTTCGACGAAGTCCTGGGAGCGTAGGCCCCGGCCAGGGGGCGCGAGTCCGGCCGCCGGCCGATGAACTCCCCCAGGCTGCCGCGCTGCCGCTCCACCGGGCCCGCCTGAGCGAGCACGCCACGTTCTGTGTCCGAGCCAGCCGCGGTGAGGACGTGGTGCCGGAGTTGGACGACTCCAGCACCTCCACCGTGCCCAGCACTTGGGCGGCGGCCGTGCGGGGCGAGGGGCGGCAGCCTCGCGTCAGGGCGGGCGCCGACAGCCGGCAGCGAAGCAAGGCGGGTCGGCTCACCCCGCTGTCGAGTGCGCCCATCCGGGGCCCGCTCTTGGGCCCGCCCGCCACCGCAGGGGGCGGTTTGCGCCACTATGTCGATTCCCGGCCGTTCCGCTGGGAGTCGTAGACCGGTCACGCTCCGTACTGCAACGCTCTGACCAGGACGGCAACCCGCCGGCCAGCGAGGAGACACCGTGTCTGAGAGCACACCCCACTTCGGCCTGTTTGACATCACCTACGCCGCCTCCTGGTCCCTGGGCCGTGAAGCCTTCGCAACCGAGGCCAAGCCGGAGGACATCGGCACACTGAGCCTGCGCTACCGGAAGAGGCGGCCCGAGATCGTCGTCAGCGGGGGGAGGTACATCCCGGCCAAGCTGGAGGACCCTACCCTCACGCTGGAAGTCGTGGACTGGCGTGACCCCGGGTTTTCGCGCGAAGAACAGTACTGGCGCCTGGAGACAGCCAAGGGCAACCCCGGGCAGACCGCCGACCCGGAACCGCTCACCGCTGATCAAATCGACCCCGCAGAGGTGGCACAGCTGGAGTTGTCCTACCGCGACAGCGTGCCCGCCATCACGGCGAGCGGGGAAAGTACGTTCTGACATGGCTGCCAGTAGTCAACGAAACAGGTGACCTTCTGGCGGTGTACGCGGTCCGCGCGACGGTGGAAGCGGACTACGTCTTCGATGGCTGTCCGTCGTGGGACTACGCAGCGGCCGTAGGGACGACGGAGCTCAGGCTCATCCCGGCGGATCAGGTCAACCCCGAGGACATCGGCACGCTCAGCCTGCGCTACGTGGACCGCAAGCCCCAGCTTGTTGTCAGCGGAGGAGAGTTCATCCCGGCCACACTCACGCTGTCATATCTGGGATCCGAAAGCACCGCAGCGTCGTTGTTCGAAGCCGGAGCCGAACTGTCAGCGCGCTCCGCGGAAGACCTGCTCCTCCTGGACCTGTCTTCACTGAGTATGGAGCTCGAAACGTCGGGTGGCCTAACGACCAAGCACGGCGCCGCGATCGAGGTCAAGCCTGAAGACATCGGCGCTCTCAGCCTGCACTACACGGACAATGTGCCCGTGACCGTCGTCAGCGGTGGAAGGCTCGTCCCTGCACAGGTCCCCGTGGTGGACGCGAAGAACCGGATTCGTGGGGTCTACACGCTGGCCCCGGCACTGGTGGAGTCTGACACCGCACCTACGTCCCCTACCGCACGCAACGTCACCGGCTATGGCGCCTTCGTTGACCTGGGCACGAGCGACGGTCTTCTCCACCTCACTGACATCTCCTGGCCTCGTTGATGTCGGATGGGCGGCCCAGAGCCTGAACGCTCCCGTCGCGGCGGGCACGACTCGGAGTTCACCCCGGCCCCCAGGGGGCAGGGTGCAGACCGGCTGAGGCCGTCACCCTTCCGACGGGAGGCGGCCTTTCCGCATCTTCCTGCCGCGCCAGCACCGCCGAGCGCAGCCATCGCGCGCGCACCAGCGCCACTACGACCTGAAGCAATCCCCCGACCGGTCGGCTGGCACGTCCCCGGCCGGTCACCTCACCCTCGCCCACACACACCAGTCAGCGGCGATGATCAGGCTGTCCCCGACGACCGGAATCCGAATGGTTCGTCGATTGCCTTGCGACCCGAAGGCCGAACCCGCCGCACCTACGGGGCTCAGCAGCCAGGTGAGCGGTGAGCTGGTTCGCGGCAGCCGAATCTGTGCCTTGCACTTCGAGCACCGGCGGGCGGGTGAGCCCCAGTGGCGGCTTCGCGCCACCTTGTCTCTTTCAGCCGTTCCGGCGGGATGTGCCCCCTAGTGATCATCCGTACTGCCACGCTCTGACCAGGTAGGCAGCGTGCCAGCCAGCGAGGTGCCGAGACCGGGGTCAGCGAGGTCGAGGTCCGTGGGCTTCTGTCCGGCCCCGCGAATCAGCGGCCCTTCCGGCATGGCTGCCGGTCGTGGACAGGTCCGGGAACGCTGTCGCCGCCTACACGGCCGGGCCGGTCCCCACCGCACGAAGCGGGGACCCTTCGTTCGTCTTGCACATCTACGACCAGCAGGTCCTCGTATAACGAGCGACTGAGCCGACGCGACGGCGGCGCGGTTGGACGCTTCTCTCGCGTGCCCGCCCCGCTGAGAGCCAGGCCCCCATCACCATGACGGGGGCCTGATTGCTCTCCCTCGGCCGCCGCCGCATCAGAAGCTGTCCCGATGCGCGGTCAGCCGGCCGCCGCAGCGCAGCTCTGCCCGCACCCGGGTACGTCCTGGGCTGTGACGTCCAGGCGCAGCCGCCGGAAGCGGAGCGGGGGGCGGAAGACGCCGCCGCGGTCGATGGACCGGTCGGCGCTGATCTCCGCCACCACCTCCGGGCGCACCAGGACCGCGTCCACGGTGTCGCGGGAGCCCCACGACGCAGCGAAGCGCACCCCGGTCCATGGGTGACCGGGTGCGGCGGCGGTCAAGCCGGAGTGCACGAGACCCCGGGGCCGCGATGGTCCCGGGGTCTCGTGTGTCTGGACGCTGCAACACCGGTGGTGCAACAACGGTCCTGGACGGACTTCAGTTACTGTAACCGCAGGTCAGGGATGCAACGCGGCTCGCGTGTTGCAGCAGCGGCCCGAGGACCGGCTACCGGCGGCGCGGGATAGTCACCTGGACCTCCGCCAGGACGATGCCGTGTGCCGGGTCCCGGTGCACGGGAACGTACAGGCCCCAGTCGGCCTCACCGGCGGTAAACCAGTCTCCGGTCCACGGGGCGTCGTTGGTCTCCAGCACGCGACCGGCGAGCGGGCCACCCGAGAGTCGGACGATCACAGCGGTACCTCCATCCCGGCGGGAACCTCTCCCGCCTTCACCCCTTAGCGGGACTTGGCGGTAGAACGACAGCAGCCGTGGCGCACCGATCAGGGTTGTGCGGGCAGCTGCACCCGAGACGGACCGGCGGGTGGGCGGTCAAGGAGGCTGTCGAAGAAGCCAGCGAGCAGAGGTTGGGCGCGGTCGCGGTCGCGGAGTTCGTCGTGGCCGAACCGGAACACCTCGTAGCCGCGGAATTTCAGGTCGCGGTCGCCGGCCATGGTGACGGCGTACTTCGCGCTGTCGGGCTCGGTGCCGCCGTTGCGGGTGTAGTGCTGCATGCCGTCGACTTCCAGCACTACTCGCCGGGTACCGGGGAGCAGCATGAGGAAGTCCATGCGCAGGTTCTGCATGGCTGTTGGACGACTCTCTGCATGAGCACGTGGGTGGGGGTTCGCGACAGTTGCGGTGGACATGAGTGCTGATCTTGGTGGGCAGTCTGATCTTGCTTCGTGCACGACGACACGGTGTGCAGGTGGGGGCGGTGGCAGACCAAGATCAGGTGGATACCGGTGAGCGTGCGCAGTTGCAGGAGGCGCATCGCGCGGCGGGCGGTGAGGCGGTGGGCGCGCAGGACGATCAGCCGGGTGACGGGAAGAGCAGTGATCCAGGCCGTGGCGGCTTCCCATGCGGGCTGACGGCCACCAGGGAAACGGCCTGGAAGCAGGGGCGGCTTTTCCAGGGCGGCGAGAAGGTCGTGGGCGAGGCCGGTTTCGCTGGTGGTGCCCGGGCTGGGGTGCAAAGTGATCCGGCCGGACGGCGGATGGTGGGCGGCCAGGGCGGTGTACGTGTGAATCACGTGGTCATGGCGGTCGATGACCACGGTGACGGGCGGTCGAGGCGGCTGAAGGCCCAGCGCAGCAGCTCTTGGTCGACGCGTGGGCGGCCGGTGCGGGCCAGGGCGGTGCGGGTGTGGGCGGGTCAGCTGGGCCCAGGCGCGGAAGTTGCCGTGTGCGGCGTGGCTGTCGGCGAAGGTGATGTCGTCGGGGTCGGCGTCGGCCCAGATGGGGTGGAACAGGGGGATGGCTTCGAGGACTTCGCTGGGGGTGAGGCGGGTGAAGTGCTGCCAGATGAAGATCCGGGAGGACAGCATCGGCTCGCGGCGCAGCACGGTGTGGCAGCCCTCCCCGCCGACGAAGATGATCGCCAGCTGGGTGGCCGGTTCGTCCCACAGATAGCGGAAATATTCGAACGCCTCCCCGTTGAGCCACTGGGCCTCATCCACCAGGAAGGTACGAGGGCGTTCAGCCAGAGCGGTCTTCAGTAGACGGTCGAATTCACTGGGGTGGCGCGGCGGTTCACCGGCCAAGTCGAGCGCGGTGAACAACTCGTAGCGCACCGCGCGGGCGGTGGGCCGGGCACGGAAGGTGATCTTGCGGACGTCCTCGTGCGGTTCGAGTCCGCGCAGGCAGGTGTTGACGGCGAGGGTCTTGCCGAAGCCGGCCCCGCCGTGGATGCACATCATGGCCCGCGCGACGACCGTGTCGGCGATGTTCTCCCGGGCGGTGAGCAGGGCGCGGGTGGTGACCACAGACGCATCGGGCAGGTCGACGTACTGGTAGGTGGCCGCGGTCACGAGGCGTCTCCGTCTTCATCGGTGGTGAGAGGTGTAGCCCTCCCGTCGCGGCCGTCCGGGACGGAAGCGCCACCACGGCCGGACGGGTGCAGGATGGGCGGGCCTGGCGTGGTCAGCGCGGCCAGGGAAGCAGGGGTGCGCCAGTCGGCCGGGGGCGCGGCGGGCGGGATGAGGTCCGGCATCGCGAGCTGCGCGAGGTCGGCGTCGGCGGTCTGGGCGAGTTCGGCCTCGGCCTGCGCGGTGGTCAGCGCGCCGAGCCGCTGGAGGGCCTCGGGCTGGTTCACGGCGGCGTAGCGCTCACGCTGGGAGGCCTCCAGGTCCTTCTTCAGGCGGCGGGTGCGGGAGGCCCGCGCTCTTCGTACGGCGCTGATCTGTTCGTCGGTGGCCTGGTCGGCCAGGTCCGCGGGACCGAGGTAGCGGCCGGTGGCCGCGTGGTAGACCTCGATGCGGTGGTCGTGGTGGGGCATGAAACGGATGCCGCGGGTGGTCAGCGTGCGGGTGCCGGCGTCCTCCAGGGTGAACGTCCACAGATCCGCCGCGGGCACGTCCCGCAGCGGGGTGGGATCGTCCTGCCATGCCTCAAGCGGGGTCTTGCCCCGCAAGGGCGCGGGCTGATGTTCGGTGTTCCACCAGAGCGTCCAGTCCAGCAGCCTGCCGGTGAAGTCCTCGAAGCCGAGCAGCACTTCGTCCTTCGGACGGGAAGCCCGTTTGCCGGGACGCGGCTGGCGGGCGTAGCCGGGCAGCGCGGCCAGGAACATGCTCTCCACCGCCCGGTTCAGGCCCTCCACGGTGCCCTTGAGGTGAGGGGTGTAGGCGGGCAGGTCCTCCACCGTCACGTCCAGCAGATCGAACGCCGCGGTCACCGTCCGGGACAGGAAGTCCTTGCCGCGGTCGACCCGTACCTTCTCGGGCAGACCGCCGAACGGACCGTAAGGCTCCTCGCGCAAGACCGCGGAACGCAGCGCGGCCAGCACCGACTCCCGCGACGGATCCCCCGGCGTGACCGCAACGCCGGTGATCGCGTTCGTCGCGCAGTCGGTGAACCAGGTGATCCACGGCCGGCGGGCCCTGCCGTCGACATCGACCAGCACCGGCGCCTGGACGTGATCGGTCTCCCACACGTGGTTGCGCCAGGATCGCGGCCTGGCCAGAAACACATCATGCTTGCGCGCCGCCCGCTCCCCACCCGCAAGCCCCGCCCGCTCCCCCGGCGTCAGATCACGACGGATCGCCCGATGCAGCGTCGTCAGCGACGGCACATCCGGCGGCGGCCCGGCCTGTGTACCGACATCAGCTACTGGGCGCCCGGCAGCGCGGGCAGCGAGCTCACGCTGCACTGCGGCGACATTGCCCTTCCACAGCGCCAGCAGCGCGCGGACCTCCGGTGTGATCGTGAACCTCGTGCCGGTCTGGGCCCGTGCCCCGGGCTCGTCAGCTGCCCGTTCGTCGTGGCCGGCTTCAGCCAGCCACCGCCACACGGTGCGCTCCGACACCCCCAGCGCATCCGCCGCCACCCGGACATGGCCGGTCTTCAGCTCGCCCCGCACCCGCAGAGCGAGCAGCCGACGCACCGCCACACCGCGCAGCGCGTTACGCGACGCTTCCGGAAGCCCGCCCCGCGCGGCGCCGACCGCACCACCGTCTTCCATCTCCCCCGCCTGTCCGCACATTCGCTCAGGCCGGAGGGCTCAGACGCCGGAACAGACGCCGCAGCAGCGCCCGGTCCATCGTCGCATCTGGCACGGTAAGCAGCGCGTTCTGCAGATGCGTCGTCAAGGCAGCCCAGGTACGGAAGACACCGTGCGTGCAGGACTGGTCGATCCACGCCACCTCCCCACCCGCGACGCCAGCCCACAGCGGATGAAAGGCAGACACCGTCGCAGCCACCTCGCTCCCAGCGAGACGCCCTACCTCCTGCCACGCGCAGACCCGCGACGCCAACTGCGGCACACGCGCCACCGCGCGCTCGCTGCCCGCCCCGCACAGCACCAGCGCCATCCGGGCCTGCGGGCGGTCCCACAACGACTGCAGATACTCCAGACACGGCGCTGGCAACCGCTGCGCCTCATCCACCACCAGCACCCGAGCCTCGTCCAGGGCGCCGACGATCCGCTCATCGGCCTCGGCCGAACGGTGCGGAAACCGGCCCGGCAACACCAGAGCCTCGAACACCGCCCGCCGCAGTTCCGACACCGACGGACGCACCGGCACCCGCACCCACGACACGCCCCAGCCCACCGGCGGATCCGACAGCGCCATAGCGCCACCGTCTTGCCCCGCCCCGCATCCCCGAACACACACGCCGCGCCCCCGGCCGCCATCGCCTGCCCCACCGCCTCGGCCACCGCACGCACCGACACCGTACGCACCGCCTGAGCCCCCACCGGCACCACCACGCCCGGCACGTCCCCCGCCAGCGCGGCCTCCCGCCCTGCAGGCGTCAGCGAGGCCGGACCAGCCGCGGCAGAAGCAGACGGCGTGCCGGTGCCCACACCCGCGACGGCAAGGTCCGACAGAGCCTGCCGGGTCTCCTGCTCAGCCCGCGCCCGGCGTACCACGGCACGGTCCGGCAACACCCGCCCCGAGGCCAGCTCACGCTGAACCGCTCGGTACACCGAAGCCAGCGACACCCCCGCATCCCCGTCCCCGCACTCCTTCAAATGCCGGTAGAGCACAGACACATTGCCGCCCGCCTGCGCCAGTACCTCCCACGCCTCCTCCGACAGCTCGAACCGGGAACGCCTCCGACGCTCCACACGGCCCTCACTGCGCGCCGCCTCCACCCACCGCCACACCGTCCGCGGATGCACCCCCGCCAGCTGCGCCCCCGCCCGCACATGCGCCGACGTCACACCACCAGCCGCATCCAGCTGAAGCAACCGCCCCACCAACACCGGCCGCGACACCGAGACCAAGCCCTCAAGCTCCCGCTCCCCCACCCGGTCCTCCCCCGGCCACACGCCCGACAGAAGACCACCGTGAACCCGCCCGCCCCGCAAAAAGATCAGAAGTACCGTTCCCGTGACAGCGACACGAGCCAGGGTGTAGCGCCCCACGACAGCGGCATCGATAGCAGACACCACCCCACGTCAGTGACCCCGCCCCGACCTCAACACCCCACCAGCACAAACACCGCTATCTGACACCCCGTCACTGACACCCACCCACTGACACCAAACCGGCACATCGCAGGCCCGGTACAGCACCGAGATGACCACCCCGGCAGCATCCCAGCCACCACCGAAGACCCCGCAAGCGGGCTGCCACCTGCAGCGATGACTTTACGAGCCCCACAGGGGGCTTGTGGGTGGCAGAACGGACGGGGCTCCCCAGCAGTTGAGGGAGGTATCTGACATCTCATCTCGGTTGCCGGGGAGCCCCGTTGATTGCCTATCCTGCCGCACTTGACCTGCCGCATGCCCTCGTGGAGACGGTCACGATGCTGATCGTCCTTCGGGAGGGTGACCGGCGGTGCAAGCTGCGTCCGCATCAGCGTGCCCTGGTCGCGCTGGTGTACCTGCGCCAGCACACCACTCTGGCCCAGATCGCTGCCGGTTTCCGGATCAGCGTCGGTACCGCACACGCCTACGTCCGCTCCGTCGTAGCGCTGTTGGCCCGCAAGGCTCCGGGCCTGACCCGGGCCCTGCGTGAGGCCAGAGCCACAGCGGAGTACGTGCTGGTGGACGGCACCCTGGCCGAGTGCGACCGGGTCGGCGACGCGCGTGCCGACTACTCCGGGAAGCACCGCCGCCATGGCGTGAACCTCCAGGTCATCACCGACCCGGTGGGCAGGATCCTCTGGATCTCGCGGGTCCTGCCGGGCCGCACGCACGACCTCACCGCGGCCCGCCGACACCGCATCATCACCACTTGCCGACGCCTCGGCATCCCTGTCCTGGCCGACCTCGGCTACCTCGGTGCCGACGGAACCTTCGCCGTACCTGCTCGACGCTGCCCCCGCAAAGAACTCACCATCCAGCAGCAGGCGTTGAACAAGGCCCATGCCCGCCTCCGGTATCCCGTCGAGCGTGGCATGGCCCGCCTGAAGACCTGGCGGATCTTCCGCAAGGCACGCTGCAGCCCCACCTGGCTCACCACCGCGGCACAGGCTGCCCTCACCCTGGAGAGCTACCGCTGAAAATGCTCAGTTCAAAATGACCGTTGACAGGCGATCTAGGATTGCTCCGGCGTGCTCACGGAGCCGCTCTGAACAACGTTGAGGGGGAGTTCTGTTGAGGAGAATGCTGCAGGTCGAGAGTGCGGTGTTGCTCCTTCTGTTAGCCGGCATCGAAGGCTGCAGCAGCCCTGGCCAGACGACCGGAGCAGGACAACCTGCCACGTCGGCCTCCAGCAGTACCCCGGGCACTCCCGCGATGAAGGCGCTGGGAATGCCCGAGATCGAGAAGGCCCTGCCCACCGTGAACGACGTACCGCCCGGATGGGAGCAACGCGGCAAGGCTGATCTTCTGGACGAGCGCGGCAAGCAGACCAACGGCGGACGCCTCGGCCTGGCCGAGGTCCACTATCGTGCCGCCGACCTCGACGGGATCGTGACGTTCGCGATTTCGTCGTACCCCAACTCGGAGACGGCACACACCGACCTCGGCCAGTTCCGATCCTCCGGTGATGACCTGCCCTCCTCCCAGATCGGCTCGGCAGACGAGGGAACGGCCAGCCACGGCTGCTTCACCACCACCCTGTGCCAGGCGATCACCCAACTCCGAGCCGGTGCAGCCATCATCCACGTGAGCATCACCACCGACGGACCCACAGCACCCGACCCCCGCCTCCTCAACTCCGCAGTCCGCATGGCGGTCGAACGCGTCCGCCAGACCCAACGCGGCGACACACCAACCGCAAAGACGGCATAAACCCCGGCCGCCTACAGACAAACCCCGCGGTCATCGCCGACCGGATCACCGCGGCCGGTGCCGAGTCCACCGATGGCGCCGAACGGGCCCACGCCATCCGCCCCGCCCGCATCGACGACCGTACGGTGCACACCTACCGGGGCGTCACCAGCCGTCCCCTGATGTCCCTGCTCTGGCCCAGGCCGCCAAGTACGCCACCAGCAACGACGATCCACGCACCGCGCAGCACGCCATCGACCTGATCTGCGAGATCGGTGCCGCCATCACCGGCATCACCGCGACCTCCCCCAGGCACTGACCCGCGATCGGCGGGTCAGCTATCGGCAGGTCCGCGTGGTTGCCGGATGCGCCGGGTCCACAGCACGGCGCCGGTGAGGTGCCGTTCTCCTTGCTGGTGGCGGGCCGTCTGGAGCTCAAGGGCTTCGACGGATGGTTCCCTGCCGCATCCACGCCCCTATAGACACGTGCCGGGGCAACAGTACTCGGGGCTGTCCAAGCAAGCGATGGCCAGTGGTTGCTGTGGATCTGGCCGTGAGGCCACGCTCGTGGAACAGAGCCGGGGGCTTGTCGTCGGCGAGGAAGATCCGACGTCACGCGGCCGCGGGGGCGTGGGCGCGATGCCCGCAGCCGGAAGGATCGGGAACGTCTCGCGCGAGCGGTACGACGAGCGCGTGGCTCAGGAGACCCGGCGCCGGGCATGCGCTGGTGCTCGCTGCAGGCCGCCTGCAGCAGGCGCCTCCAGGACGTGACCGTCGGGCGGCGCCGCAGCAGGGCGCGGCGCTCGCGGTGAGTAAGGCTTTCCTTCCGCTGTTGAAATCTGTCTCATGACATCTGTGGTTCAGTCTCGATCCGTTGAGACGGTACGAGCCAGGTGAGCTGACGGGAGTTCCTCCCGGGCCCCTGGGGAGGGGCGTTCTCAGACATCCCGGCGCCGCACGACAGCCACAGCGACGATCACCGAAACGAGCGCCCAGGCCGCGAGCGCGATCCATGAGCCGGTGATCGTTCCCGGATACTTGCCCAGGTCGGTGTAGGAGTTCGGGTTGAGTGCCAGTCGGCTTTCGGCGGGGAGGGGAAGGTAGTTGCCGATCTCTTTGAGGAGTTTGTACCGGTCGCCGCCGAAGAGCATGGGCACGATGAACAGCAGCCCCACGACGGCGACGATCGAGGCGGTGGCGTGTCGCAGGACGGCACCGAACGCCATGCCGATGAGCGCGCAGACCGGGACGATCAGCCCGTAGGCCAGGATTGCGCGCAGGCAGCCCGGGTCGTTGATGGAGAGCCCGACGTGGCGGGAGGCCAGCATCGCGTTGGTGGTGAAGAACGACGTGGTGGAGACGGTCAGGCCGAGGACGAGCGTGATCGCGGTGACGACGGTCACCTTGGCCGTGATCACCGCGCGGCGGTCGGGAACGGCGGCGAGCGTGGTGCGGATCATTCCGGTCGCGTACTCGCCGAAGACCGTGATGGCGCCGAAGCTGGCCGCTGCCAGCGCGATGAGGTCGGCGGCGATGCTGCCCAGGCCGTGGAACAGCGGGTCGTACCGGTAGGGCGGGAGGCCGGGTATCGCGGGATGTGGCCGGTCGATGTACGGCAGGTCGGTGTGGACGGCGTTCACGTTGATCGCGATGGCGACGACGGCGCTGAGGGCGAGTACCCAGTAGGTCGATCGGAGCGACCGCATCTTGATCCACTCGGCGGCGAGCAGGTCCACGAACTGCGCCGTGGGTTCAGCCGCGAGTGCGGACGGCTTGGTGCCGGACAACGTCGCTGTGCTCATCGGGCTTCTCCTGCGAGGTATTCGACGCTGTCGGCCGTGAGGGACATGAACGCCGACTCCAGGGACGAGGCGTGGGGGGTGAGTTCGTGCAGCACGATGCGGTGTTGGTGGGCGAGTTCTCCGATCCGGGCCGCCGTCAGGCCGGTGACCCGGCCCGTCTCTTCGCTCTCCCGTTGCACCGATGCGCCCTGTGCCGACAGCGCGTCCGCCAGTGCGGTCAGGTCGGGCGTGTGCACGGTCACGCTCGGGGAAGCGTCGCGGTCCGCGAAGTCCTCCAGGCTCTGATCGGCGATCAGTCGGCCCTGGCCGATGACGATGAGCTGGTCGGCGGTGTGCTGCATCTCGGCCATCATGTGGCTGGAGACGAACACGGTGCGGCCCTCGGACGCCAGGCGGCGAAACAACCCGCGTACCCACAGCACGCCTTCGGGGTCCAGACCGTTGAGCGGCTCGTCAAACAGGAGCACGGGCGGGTCGCCGAGCAGGGCGCCCGCGATGCCGAGGCGCTGCTTCATCCCGAGGGAGAACCCTCCGATGCGGCGCCGCGCCGCTTTGGCCAGGCCGACCTCCTGGAGGACCTCCTCCACGCGGGTTAGCGGGATGTGGTTGCTGCGGGCCAGGGCGGACAGGTGCGCCTGCGCACTGCGCCCGCCGTGGACGTCCTGGGCGTCCAGCAGCGCGCCGACGTGGCGCAGTCCGCGCGAGCGAGTCGAGAAGGGGACCCCGTCCACGGTGACGGCCCCGCTGGTGGGGGCGTTCAGTCCCAGGATCATCCGCAGTGTGGTGGATTTGCCGGCGCCGTTCGGGCCGAGGAAGCCGGTGACCTTGCCGGGTTCCACGGTGAAGGTCAGGTTGTCGACGGCGACGGTGTCGCCGTACCGCTTGGCCAGTTGGGTGGCTTCGATCATGGGTCAACGGTGCCGGGGAGAGTGGGGCGCGGGCATCGGCCCGTGAGCCACACCTGCGGTCGCGTGCTTGTAGCCCGGGGGATTACGCCCGTGGGTCAATGTCGCGGCGGAGCGGCGCGCATACGATCTGTCCCATGACCACCGTGCTCCGTCCACCCATACTCAAGCGTGTGCCACCGGGTGTGTGGGTGGCGGTCTTCTGGTTGACCGTCATCCTGGTGCGCACGCTCCAACGGCCGGACGAGCTGCACCGTCTGCTCCGCTACAACGGCAACATCGAGGACGCACCGCTCCTGGTCACCGCCGTCGTCACGACGCTGGGCGCGCTGCTGCTGTTCCGCGCGCCGCTGGCGGCCGTGGCCGTGGCGCTCGCGGGCGCCGTCTTCTCACTCGGGATGCCCGTGCGGGAGACGCCGTTCGTCCTCTTCCTCCTGGCCGACGCTGCGGTGGGCTACACCGCGGCCGCCCACTCGCGGCGCGCCTCGGTCCTCGCTGCCATGCTGCCGGCCGGCACGGTGGCCGCAGACACGGTCTGGCGCCTGACACACGGATACGCGGTCAACCTCTCGGTGCAGGCCGCCGTGGCGTCGACCGTCGTCATCGCCTGGCTGATCGGCAACACGATCCGTCAGAACCGGGTGCACACGGACACAGTGCGCGCCCAGGCCACGCAGCAGGCAGTCACCGCCGAACGGCTGCGCATCGCCCGGGAGCTGCATGACATGGTCGCCCACAACATCGGCATCATCACCATCCAGGCCGGCATGGGCAGCCGGGTCATGGACACCCAGCCCGCCGAGACACGCAACGCGCTGGACGCCATCGAGGCCACCAGCAGGGAGACTCTCGCCGGCCTGCGGCGGATGCTCGGCGCACTGCGCCAGGGCGACCAGGAGTCCGCGCCGCTGGGCCCGGTTCCGGGGCTGGACGCCCTCGACCAGTTGATCGGCAGGACTGCGGCCGCCGGGGTCCGGGTCGACGTCCGGTGGCAGGGGGACCGTCGTAACCTGCCACCCGACATCGACCTGGCGGCCTTCCGCATCGTCCAGGAGGCGGTCACCAACGTCGTACGGCATTCCGGCACCCGGGACTGCAGCGTGACGGTCGACTACCGGCAGGACGAACTGGCCGTCGACATCGTCGATCTCGGTTGCGGCGGTACCGCCGACGGCCTTGGATACGGCATCGCCGGCATGCGGGAACGGGTCGGTCTGCTGCGGGGCGAGTTCACCGCCGGGCCGCGTCCGGAAGGCGGCTTCCGCGTGGCTGCACGGCTGCCGGTGCCCGTGGAGGCAGGACAATGATCCGTGTCGTTCTGATCGACGACCAGCCCCTGATCCGTACCGGCCTGCGCGTCCTCATCGCCGACACTCCTGACCTGGAGGTGGTCGGGGAGGCCGGGAGCGGCGACGAAGGGGCGGAACTGGTACAGCAGCTGCGGCCGGACGTCGCCATCATGGACATTCGCATGCCCGGCACGGACGGCATCGAGGCCACCCGCAGGATCGACGCGGATCCGGAGTCGCAGACCCGCGTACTCGTCCTCACCACCTTCGACGACGACGAGTACGTGTACGGCGCGCTGCGCGCCGGAGCGAGCGGCTTCCTCGTCAAGGACATGCCGCTGGAGACCATCCTCGACGGGATCAGGGTCGTCGCCGCCGGAGACGCTCTCATAGCGCCGAGTGTCACACGCCGGCTCATCGAGGAGTTCGCCGCACGGCCCGAACCCGCCTCCGCCCGCCTGGTGGTGGTCGACGGCATCACCTCCCGGGAACGCGAGGTTCTGACCCTCGTCGGCCGCGGCCTGTCCAACACCGAGATCGCCGAGGAACTCTCCATCAGCGTGGCCACCGCCAAGGCCCACCTCGCACGGCTCTTCACCAAACTCGACGCGCGCGACCGGGTCCACCTCGTCATCCTCGCCTACGAGATCGGCCTGGTCGCGCCCCCACGGTGAGTTCATGAGGAGCACGACCCCGCCGAGGATGGCGAGCTGCACTGCTGATTCACCAAAGATCATCCCGCGGCGGCTGGACGGGGGTCAGACGCCGTCGTCGAAGGCACGGGGCAGGCCGATGACCGTTCATCCTGCAGAGCGGGGATCAGACGGACCCGGCGTCGTTCTTTCCACCGTCAAGCACCGTGAACAGCAGGTCACGGGGCCGCATGCCAATCCAGGTGCACCGGCTGATCAAGCTCGGGCACACTGCGCTGGTGAACGCTGATTCAGCCCCGTCACTGCAGGAACAGGCAATCCGTCATGTTGCATCGCTGTCGTCCGAGGCCCCGGACGACCCTGCGCTGCGAGTGACTCTGAACTTTCACCCGGATCGCCCGGTGCGCGACCGGCCGATCCTGCTCGCGTTGGCTGAAGACGGCGTCTATCACTCGCAGTTCGGCACGGGCACAAGCAACGGAGGCCTGACAGCCCACCCCGGGGGTGACCGGTGGCGCTGGGAGAACCGGATCTTCGGGGGCGCCTGTGACCATGCGCCCGCGCACGAACGACCCGTCTACGGCGCGCTGAACTTCCGGCGGAAGCCGCTCGGCGGAGCGCCCCGCTCCGCACACTTTCGGCTGACTGCTGCGACCCTCTCGCGAGCCACGTTCTGCTACCCGGACAGCTTCTTCGAACCGTCGGCGTTCGGTGTCGCGGCCAGCATGTCCCTCATAGAGCTGGCTGAGGCCGATGGCCAGGACTGAACCGTTCCGACTTTCCTGCCGGTGTTTTGCTGGCCGGTGATCAGTCGGCCGGGGGTTCTGGGTCAGCTTAGTGTGCTGCCTCGTATTCGGTGGGGCTGATCATGCCCAAACTGGAGTGCAGGCGGCGGTTGTTGTACCACTCCACCCACGAAGCAGTGGCGTACTCGACGTCGGCGACGGTCCGCCAGGGGCCGTCGTGGAAGACCTTGGTGCGTATGCACTCGGCTTTGTAGGGGCCGTTGATCGTCTCCATCAGCGCGTTGTCGTATGCATCTCCGACGCTGCCGATCGAGGGGCTGGTGCCCTCGATGTGCAGGTGCTCGGTGAAGCGCATGCTCGTGTATTGACTGCCCGCGTCGCTGTGGTGGATCAACTGCCCGCGCTCGATGGGAGTGAAGTTCCCCAGCCCACAACCCGACATCAGCGAGATCCCCACCCATAGCCACACCAACGACAAAGCTGCCCACCCGTCACGACAAGCACCGTTGCAGTACTAAAGCGCGGGTTTCCCGCCCTTGGGGGTGAACGACACCGTCTGTTCGGCGTGGGTGACAGCCGTTCGATGCAGCACTGGTACGAGAGGGCGCAGGCAGTACAGCGTCTTGCCGAGCCATAAGGGGGTCTGCCGGGGCGGGTGGGTGGTGAGGTGGGTGTGGGCGGCGCCGAGGGCGTCAGTGGCCTTGGGTGCGTAAGCGTGGGCGTGGGTGCGGGCTGCGGTGGCCAGGCCGTGGACGGCGTAGCCGGTCTCCTCGGCGGTGGAGCCGTGCAGGCCCCAGCCGCCATCCGGGTTCTGGGTCGCCAGCAGGGTCTCGACCGCTCCGGTGCAGAGGGCCGCCGCGAGGGGATGGTCAATCGCCGCCGTGATGCGGGCCAGTTCGCCGTGGGGGTAGGTCGGGGACAGGTGCCACTTGCACAGCGTCCGGCCTTCGGCGACGGCGCGGGTGAGCCAGCGCAGGACCTGCGTCAGGCGGTCGCGACGTCCGTCGAGGGCGAGCACGGCCGCTACGTGGATGTTGGTGGTGGTCGACGGGTCGTGTTCGAACAGGAAGGTGCGGTAGCAGCCCTGGGACGCGTCGTAGAGCGTGTCGAGGCGGGTGGAGTCGGGGACGTTGCGGCCCGTGATCCGTGCGGCCAGCATCGCGCAGGCGGTGCTGTCGGTGTCACCGGGGATGGCGAGCCCCCCGTCCAGGGTGCTGACCGTGCAGAGCAGGCCGGATGGATGGCTCAGGTCCGTGCACAGCGCGTCCAGCGCTGCCGCGGTGGGGGTTGGGGTGGTTCCCGCCGCATGTTCGAACATGAGGGTCCAGGCGGTGGTGAAGTGGGGGACCCAGTCGAGGTAGCCGAGCGGGACGCGACAGGTGTGGAGGTAGCGCCGGAGTCGATCGATATGCCCGGAGGCCGCGTTCGTGCCGCGGCGCTCAACTTCGAGAAGGAACAGCGCCGAGGCGGCGGGTGCATTGGACAGGGATCCGTTGGGGACCTGGAAGGTCTCCAGGAAGGATGCGGTGTCGATGTGCTCGTCGCCGTAGGCGCGTTCGGCGCAGTAGCCGGCGATGGACAGGGCGGGGTCCAGGAAACCGTCCCAGGCTCTCATCCGGTCCCACTTGGCGCGCTCGCGGTCCATGACGGCGCGTACCGGCTTCGGGTGGTCGGGGAGCGGCCATCCGCGGTGGGCGCAGAGCCGGTCCAGGGCGTCCACGAGGCCGCCGAAGGTCAAGGTCTCCAGGACGCCGGCGGGGGCCGCGGGGACCATTGCGGCCAGCGCCGTCAGGGCGGGCTCGGCCAGGGAGCGGTGGCCCGCGTCGTACAGGGCGAGGGCGGCGGCGTAGGTGGAGAGGTAGGCGTCGTACCAGTTGGCCTGGGCCGGAGCCCCCCAGGTGGTGGGGGTCGTACGGTTCTCGATCAGCCACTGCAGGCACGCCGGCCGCTGCGGGCCGTCGACCAGGGACACCGCCGCGATGTCGTACGCCGAAGGGGACAACTCGTCCGGCTGCAGAAGGGGTGCTGACATGGATCCTCCACGATGTCGGGGGGCCGGGCCTGCGTCCGCACCGGGTGGTGGGTCAGTGGCGGAACTGTTCCCGGGGGGTGTGCACGGTGGGCATGGGGGTGATGGTCACGGGCCCGGGGAGGACTTGGCTGCCGTCGTGGTCGAGGCCGTGGTATCGGCTGGAGCTCTGCATGATGCGGAGGTTCGCGGTGATGAAGTAGCCCAGTCCGTCCATGTAGGCGGCGACGTCGGTGTTGTCGGCGAACGCGGTGCGGGTCTCGTCGCGGACGCGCAGGTAGTCCTGTTCGGTGCGGTGCAGCAGGTCGGCGACCTTGTCGACGGCTGTTTGCAGGTCGAGCCCTTCGTGCCGCATCAGTTCGATGATCGTGTTCGTCGCCTCATGGGCGCTGAGCTCCTTGACGAGTGAGTAGCAGTCGTTGGCCAGCGCCAGGTTCCAGATGACGTGGTGCTGCGCGGACCGGATCAGCGGGTGGTCGGCCAGGGGGCCCAGGTCGATGCCGAGGGAGAACTCCAGGAGGGCGCACGCCCACAGGCGGAAGTGGACCCTGACGCGCCGATCGGCGTAGGTGTCGAGGTCGGCCGTGTCGCTGTGGTGGCGGTGGACGGCCTCGTCGAGGAAGGCGTCCGCCGCGTCCTGCCAGCCGTCGCGCAGGCGTCGGGCGACGCCGGGGGTCGCGTAGGGCTGACACGCCTGGATGGAGTCGTACACGAAGTGGTAGGCCGGATCGGCTTCGCGTGGCGGACGCTCGCCGGCGAACACCGCGCTCCATTGGGCGTGGTGGCTCCTGAGGGCGGTCAGGTCGCCCTGGAGGCCCGGCTTGCTGAAGGTGTCGTCGAGGAGGGTCGCCGGCAGGATCGAGTTGGCGACCGCCTGCGCCCGGTCGTCGAGTGCGCGGGGGTAGCCCAGGCACGCGTAGTGCGCGTGCCCTTGCGCGAGGAAGCGGTCGGCCCGGTCCTCATCCCCGAAGTAGCCGACGAGGTAGGGCCTGGCGAAGGCGTGGGCGTGCTCGTCCAGCTCGGTGCAGCGCGGGTGACAGGCATCCGGAAGGCTGGTGCGGATTTCGGGGATCCGGAAGACCGTCCCGGCCGGGATCGTGAAGTCGTAAGGGTCCACAGGTGCTCCTCAGCAGGTCACAGCGAAGGGAGTGGTTCGAACCGTGCGAGAGCCGCTCCAGGGGCACGAAGGGGGTCACTTTCCTTCCTCCGTGTGGACCGGACGTACGGTGGCCGGCCTCGTCTCTCCCGGGTGACGGGCTGCGGTGGCGGTGGTGTCGCGGGCGCGGGAGCGCATTCGCAGGCCGCCGGGGCTCAGCGCGGGACCGTTGGTGGTGGGGCGTACGCGTACGCCGGGGAGGGTCTGCAGCCGCCAGCGGGTGGCGATGGTGGCCAGGGTGAGCGTGGCGGTGTTGGTGGCGAAGCGGTCCCCGATGCACTTGCGGGCCCCGCCGGCGAAGGGCAGGAACGCCTCGCGCCGCGGAGGGGCGGGGTTGTCGGGGGTCCACCGGTCGGGGTCGAAGCGGCCGGGATCGGGATACAGGTCGGCCTGGTGGTGGATGAGGTAGGGGCTGTAGACGACGGTCTGCCCGGCGGGGATCCGGTACGGGCCGAGCCGGGTGTCGGCCGTGCACCTGCGTGTGAGGAACGAGACGGGAGGCCACAGGCGCAGCGTTTCGGTGAGGATGCGCCCGGTCAGATCGAGACGGGGCAGATCGGCGTGGCTGGCCGGGCGTCCGTTGAGGACTGAGTCGACCTCGGCGTGCAGCCGCGCCTCGATCTCAGGGTGTTGTCCCAGCAGGTACAGCGCCGACGCGAGGGCGGATGCGGTGGTCTCCGTCGCCGCGAGGAAGAAGGTGATGATCTGGTCGGTGATCTCTGCGTCGGTGAGCGTCTGCCCGGCCGGCCCGGAGTCGGGATCGTGGGCTGCCAGCAGCATGGAGAGCAGGTCACCGTGGTCGATGCCGGTGGCCCGGCGTTCGGTGACAATGCGGTGCAGCGTACGGGGCAGACGGGCGCGGGCCCGGTGGTAGCGGCGGTTGCCTGGGGTGGGCAGCCGGTTCAGCGGGGTTGGTAGCGCCATCTGCACCGACAGACTGTGAACGACGGTGTTGAGGTCGGCGAGGGCTCGGGTGAATACCTCGGGCGGCGCGGTCGTCGAGAACAGGGTGTCGATCGTGATGCCCGCGATGAGCTGCTGCATCACGGGGACCACGTCGAGGATCTGGCCGTCCTGCCAGGATCCGGTCGCCTCGGCGGCCCGGGCGGTGGCGGACCGGGCGTAGCCGGGGAGCCGGGCGGGGTGGAAGGCGGGCTGGAGCAGGCGCCGTTGGCGGCGGTGGTCGGCGTGCGGGCAGGACACCAGCCCGTTGCCGACGACCTCCCGGCCTCGGTCGAAGACCGGTCCGCCCTTGTCGAAGGTCCGGTCGTCGCGCAGGATCTGGCCGGTGAGGACCGGGTCACATGCGACGAGGACCGGTAGAGGGCCAAGGCGGATCTCCAGGAGGTCTCCCTGCTGGGGCAGGCCGGTGAGGAAGCCGAGCGGGTCGCGGAGGAGCGGCACGAGGTGGCCCAGCAGCGGCAGCGCGCCGGGGGCGGTGGGGATCGGCCTGGGGTTCACTGTGCTTCCCGCTTCCTTGGGGCCGGTTCACCATGTGGTGAGTGGGTGTGCTCGCGTCGGCCGAGGTGACCGGTCAGGGTTCTCATGAGGTCCTCGCCAGGGCCGAGTCGGTGAGTTGCCGCAGGTGGGCGATCGCGGCGGGCGGGAAGGGCGCGGTGTCCAGTGCGTGGAGCGCCTGAGTGCGGAGGCTGTGGATCATGTTCTCGACTTCGCTGCGGGCGCCGGTGGCCGTGAGGATCTCGCGGAGGTGGGCGGCTTCCGCTTCGTCAAGAGAGGAACTGCCCAGGAGCGCGTGCAGGGCGCGCCGCTGATGACGGTCGGCGCGCTGGAGTGCCAGGGCGGCCAGGACGGTGTGCTTGCCCTCGCGGAGATCGTCCGTTGCCGGTTTGCCGGTCACCTGCGGGATACCGAAGACGCCCAGGAGGTCGTCGCGCAGTTGAAAGGCCTCGCCGACGGGGAGGGCGTAGGCGCTCAGCGCCTCGTATACGGGGAGCGGGGCTCTGGCGAGGGCGGCACCGATGTGCAGGGGGCGCTCGACGGTGTACTTGGCGGTCTTGTAGCGCGCGATGCGCAGGGCCCGGTCCACGTCCGTGGTGGGGCGGCCGGCGGCCGTGACGTCCAGGTACTGGCCGTACATCACCTCGCTGCGCATGTCGTCGACCAGCGGGAGCACCGCACCGAGTTGGGCAGGGTTCAGGCCTGCGGCGTGCAGGAGTTCGCCGGACCAGGCCAGGGCCAGATCGCCGACGAGGATCGCGCAGTTGGTGCCCACGCGCTCAGCGGCGGACCTGCTGCGGCCCTGGCCGTGGTGGAGAGCGAGGCGGCGGTGGATAGTCGCCGCGCCGCGGCGGCTGCCGCTGTCGTCCATGACGTCATCGTGGATCAGGCAGAACGCGTGGAACATCTCCAGCGACGCCGCGACCCCGACCAACGCCCTGGGAGTGCCGTGGCCGCCGGCGGCCTTCCAGCCGGTCACGCACAGCAGAGGCCGCAGACGTTTCCCGCCGACAGCCAGATCACGCAGGCACTGGGTCACCTCGAGCGGCATCCGCAGCTTCCCAGCCCCATCGGCCTTGTCCTCCAAGAAGCCCTTGAGTACGGCGGTGACCCGTGTGAGCAGCGCAGCCGCATCCGGCGAGTCAGCAGCGACCGCCGTCATGAACCCTCCGCCCGCGCAGCAGCCACGGCACACAGGTGTAGGCACGCCTTCTCCGTCCCAGGGTTCCCATGGAGCGTCTCGACATACGAGGACGCGCCGTCAGCTCCGCCGGCACGCGCGGGCCCCGGACAGCCCGGCAAGGGCATGCCGACCCACACAGACGCCACCTGCACCGCGCCCATCAGCACGATCCGCTCCCGGACGTCCGGCGCCCTGCCGTCGAAGCGACACACACCGCCCGCGGGCGGCAGGCCTGGGACAGAACCCCGGTAAATCACACATCGGAATCGAGACACAGCCTCAGAAAAAACGATCACCCCCAAAGCGGACAGGTGTGCATCCGGGGCGCACGGGCGCACCCCTGGGGCGTTCATCCCGAGTCGAGCCAGTTGCGCCACGTTGCACACCGACCGCCCCACGCACCGACACCCTCGGTCCATGGCCCGCTCCGCCAGCACCTCGTCGGCGGCAAGGGGTGCACCGCCATGTCCCTGAGTAAGGCCAATCCAGGCCCGGCCCTGCGCAGACTGGCCGCTGCTCACGCCGCGCCTAGCCTCCACAATCGAACACCACAGTGACTCTCCGCGACCGCTCTCCAGTAGGGTCGGGGACTGGCGCGGTGGCTCGTGCTCCGTTTCCAGTCCCCGCCGCTTCAAACCGGGCATGTGGTTCTCCCGCACCCGGCTTACCGACATCGTTCACCGACTGGCATGCGCTGTCGCCCTGCGTACGGTTCCGATAAGGCGGTAGACCCCGATCCGGGTGATCCATCCGTAGGTAAAACGGGTGGCCCGATTCCGGCCTGGCAAGCCATGTTTTCGGCTGGTGAGGATCGCCAGCCGCTCGTGGACGTAACCGTCGACTGCGTTGAATAGGAGTCGAGTTGGCGCTGCTCGACCTCGACGAGATCACTGGCTCGGTCAGCGACGAAGGCCCGGCAGACTGCGGTGGCCTGTTCGATGACGCCGGGCAGTTCAGCCCGCTCCTGCGGCGAGAGGCCGTAGCCGTCGGCGGGGATCCGCAGTCGTGCCGGGGCATCCAGCCCCGCGGGATGGAGAACTGCTGCAGACGTGGGATCGAGCATGGGAATCCAGTAGCGGGCGGTCATGGCAACGTCTCACACTGCTCGGCCGGGGGCCGCCAGGTCGAAATCGATCAGGGCTGTGGCACGGCCGTCGTGGAAGACGACGTTTTCCGGGCACACATCGTTGTGGCACAGCATCGTTCCTCCCTCCGGGGCAGCCAGGGACCGGGGCCACTCGGCGCATGCGTCAACCGCGATGTCCGCGCTGGCGTCGTGCAGGCGCCTCAACAGGCTTCCCACCGCTCTCAACGCGGACTCAGTCATCGCCCAGCGCGGAAACGGCGGCAGAGCGACGTCGCCCGGGATGAAGGTCAGCTGCTCGCGGCCATCTGCGGTAAGCCGGATCGGCCTGGGAGCCGCGTCGAACCCGTGCTCTTTGAGCGCGAGGAGATGGGCGTGCAGGGCGCGCGCGGTGCGCGGCGCCGGGCGTTCCACCAGGGCGCCGTGGCGGAAGACCGCGCCCGCGTTCACCATGCCGCCGACCAGGGCTGAGCCCTGTGTCGTCTCTCCCTCAGCCGTCATGTCGATCACGCCACCGTCAGGTTTCGCTGGGTGTGGGAGGGTCCCGCAATGCGCTTCGAACTGGACGAGTAGTTCCATTGTCCGAGGTTGCTGCGCGGGTTTGATCTTGATGTCGAATGCGTGCGTGGTCGGGCCTGCGTCGTGCCTTGGGGTGTTGCTGGAGGCCGACTTGGGATGGCTGATTGATGTCGAGTGCTGGCTTCCAGGCGGCCGTCAGTAAATGGAGGAGTCGTACGTCCCGCCAAGCCGGCGGATCTCCTCCAGCGGGTAGGGGGTCTGCCTGCTCCGGCGCTGGAACTTGCGATTGAAGTCGGACATCACGGCGGCGATCGGTGCGTGCCGGGCGAGGATCCCTGCGGCTTCCTCTGGGATTCCTGTGGGGCGCTTGCCCTCTGCGTAGGCGCGCACCAGCGCGTAGCGGCCCTCCCGGTCCTCTCTCTGGTATCCGTACAGAGCGGTGATCAGCCAGTTCACCAGGTACGTGGCGGTGTGACCGCGGTCGTAGGTCCGGTGTCGGTCGAAGAAGTCGGCCTCGTCCTGCGACAGCTCGAACCTGGAGGAGAGGGCGAGGCCGTAGTCCGTGAAGTAGAGACGCTGGCCGTCGGTCAGGATGTTCTCGAAGTGCGCGTCGAAGTGAAGGAGCCCCCGGCTGTTCATGAAGGAGGTGCCGGCTGCCAGTTCCCTCCACCATGGCGCAGGCTCGGTTGGCGGTCTGGTCTCCTGCTTCGACCTGGGTGCCCAGCCACTGGTGCAGGTTCTGCGGAATGTACTCCAGGAAGAGCGTGACGCTCGCCGAGGACTGCTGGCGGCCCTGGATCCGGCGGCGCACCTGCGATCCGCCGCCCCAGTAGGCAACAGCCCGTTCGATGTCGGCCAGTTCTTCGGGCGGGGGCGTCGAGTCCGGCAGCACGCGCCAGTGGTGCATCAGGGGGGAAGCCCTCGTGTTCCGCCGTGAGAACCCAGTTCGTCGTCATGGTGTGCACGGCGAGCTCTCTCCAGGCCCCGAAGCCCGGCGCGCCGATGGTGCCGATGCCGTACTGGCAGAAGACGGGCAGCTCGAACAGATTCGCCGTGGACCGGACGTGCTCAGGTTGCCTCTCCAAGTCGGTGAGGGGCACCCGCTTCACGAAGACCGGGGTTCCCGCGACGTCCAGCAGGGCCGCCTTCCCGCCGATGCCGGATCCGAACGGCACGGCCGTGTCCACGAGCTCGTGCAGGGCGCGATCACTGCGCAGGGCCCAGGGATGCGGAGACGGCACCATGGGCGGTCAGACGCGCACCGTGCGACATGTCAGGGCACTTCACTGCGGCCTCCACCTGCGTGCCGATACGGAGTCACCGCAGGGTGTAGCCGCCGTCGGGGTAGAGAGTGGAACCGGTCGTAAAGCCGTTGGTGAAGAGGAACATCACAGCGTGGGCGACGTCGTCCTCGGTGCCCAGCCGGTGCAGGACCGTGTCCCTGCGGTACTGCGCAAAGGCGCCTTCACGGTCTGCGGCCGGACGCTGCGCCCAGAGGTTGCCGTCGATGGTGCCGGGCGAGACGACGTTGACGCGGACTGGTGCGAGTTCCAGGGCCAGCCCTCGCCCGAGCCCTTCGATCGCTGCATTGCACGCGGCATAGGCGGGAGCGGGCGCTGGGGGCCGGGCCCCAGCGGCACCGGACATCAGTACCACGGATCCATCCGCCGCCAGCTTGGCCGCGGCACATCGCACAGCGTGGTACTGGCCCCAGAACTTGGAGACGAACGGGCTCGCCGCCTCCTCGTCGCTCAGCTCCAGCATCGGGCCCACTTGGTAGGAGGCGGCGGAGGTGAACAGATGGTCCACGCAGTCGAGTTCCGCGAAGAACGCCGCGAGCGAGAAGCCGTCTGTAATGTCCACGGTCCGCCAGGTCGCCGAGCCACCCACCCGCTCCGCCGCGGCGGCCAGGCGCGCAGGAGTGCGGCCTCCCAGTACGACGCGGGCGCCGGCTGCGGCCGCCCGGTGCGCGACCCGCAGCCCGATCCCCGAGCCACCGCCGATCAGCACGACCGTGCGCCCTTCCAGGCACCCGCCGCGGTGGGCTCCAGTGTCAAGGGGCAGTTGACTCATGGCAGTTCCTTATCGGCGCATGACACATACGTGATCAACACCCAGTAACCCGCCGACGGGTGGCCCTATTCCGCACCACGGCGCCTCTCTTTGGGGGACACCGAACGCGTCTATCAAGTCGTTGACCAGGAGACCTACACCCTCGGTGCCTGATCACGCCCCCTCCCTCGGAAAGAGCTACACCCGTTCTCCAGTGGCCAGTTCGCCGCCCGCCGGTTCGCCATACGTGCCGCCGCCAGCGGCAGGAGTTGCACCCGTGGCCGGCCGAGCTCGGTCAGCCCCGGGAGCGCGCGCCAGGGTGGGGCACGGGGCAAGGAGATGTCTGCCGTTCGGGGAAGTTCCTGCGTCTGCCCCGGGGCGGATCGACCGGACGAGAAAATAGGTGAGTTCCCGTCGTTCTTCATATCGGTTGGAGCCCGCGATGTCTGATCCCCCTGCACGACGGAGCCTTCCGGAAGTCGTGGATATGGTGGTGCGGCACCGGGCGGTCGCGTGCGTGCGCGGCGCGGGCGCCGATACCGCAGCCGACGCCCTCTACGCGGTCTTCATGAGCCGGCCCGGCGCAGGCGGGGTCGTGCGGCTGCGGCTGCCGGAACCCGGCGACCGGCCGGCGCTGGCCGATGCCCTGTACGAGGCGCTGGAGCTGCCGGAGCCACGTCCACGCCGGCAAGCCGATGCCGAGCGTGCGATCGCCGACAGCCTCCGCTCAAGGCCCCGGACGGTGGTGCTCGAACGCGCCCATGAACTGCGCACGATCGCACTGCAGGTCCTGTACGGGCTGTGGGCCCACCAAGTACCCGACCACTTCCCGCTCCTGCTGGCCGGAGACGACCGCCTGGACACAGTCCTGAGACGGCCCGCGCTCGCCGGCCTCCACTCGTACATGCTCCTCTGGCACAGCCTTCCCCCCGCCGACTGATCCCAGCCGAGCGCTTCCGCCACGCGCTCCACCCCACGAGCGCGGCAAGGGCGCGCCTGCCCCCGGACGCCCTCTTCCGCCCGTCCCCCGCCCGCACGCCCCGCTCCGGCACCCCCAGACAGTCGACGCCAACCGGCCCACGACGGAAGCGGCCAGCCGCACGACCGGCTGGTCCAGGGCAGTCGACCCCTGACGTAGGGTGGGGTTCACCGACGCGGGGTGGAGCAGCTCGGTAGCTCGCTGGGCTCATAACCCAGAGGTCGCAGGTTCAAATCCTGTCCCCGCTACTGCACATGAAGGCCCGGATCGTCCGCGATCCGGGCCTTCATGACGTTGCCGAGCCGTGTCGGCGTGCAGCAAGGGCCTCCGCGACAAGCTCACCCCCGAGCAGCGCCGCATTCGCGCAGTTGGGTGCGGCGTGGGCGTGACGCTGTCTGCGGCCGGTCGTTGAAGTGGCCGCAGACGCACAGCCGGACCCCGGGACGCATGGCCCGGGGTCTCGTGCTGTCAGCTTGTCCTGCCCGCCGGGCCCCAGCCGTCGAGGAAACCGGCCAGGGCGCGGCGTTGCTCTTCCTCCCGGGCGATCTGCTGCGCGAGCACTTGGCGGTCGATGTACGGGTCGACGGCGGCCAGGACCAGGCGCTGCAGTTCCTCCGGCTCCAGGGCTTCCACCTCCCACTGCACGGGGCGGGCAGGGTCGAACCCGTGGCGCTCCGCGAAGGCCAGCCACCTCGGGTCGCCTCGCTTGCCCTCGGTCGCGGGCAGCTCGTAGGTGCGCACCTGGTCGTAGGTGAGCAGCACTCTGGTGACCGAGCTCCAGCAGCCGGTGCGCGCGCCCCAGTCGCGCTCGATGTCCTCGCCGGAACAGTCGAAGTCACCCGCGACGAGGAGCGTCCCGTCCCTCGGGTCGGCGGTGACGCGGTCGTGGACGACGTCGGCGTAGGACTGGGATCCGAAGCCGCGGACCACCAGGACGGGAATGCCCGCCTCATCGAGCCATTCGGTCAGCTGCTGGCGAAGGGTGTCTTTCTCGGCAGCGACGTACAGGGCACGCTCCTGGCCCTTTGTGCGGTCCAGGCGGAACCAGCCGGGCACCTGTGCCACGAAGTCGTCCACGTGTGGCCAGGCCGGCGGCGCGTGGACCGTGCGCACGGTGTCGATCAGTTCGGGGAAGCGGCCCTCGCGGCGAGCCTGGGCGAGCTGGGCGGACAGACGCCGGTACATCGGCGCCGTGTGCGGCACGCACGCTGTCGGAGATCAGCGAATACCAGGCCTGCCTGGTCGTGAGCGGCAGCTGAGCCGTGTAGCGCACAAGGACGCGGTCCACGGCCGTCAGTAGTTCGCACGTCCGGGCACGGAGCTTCCACTGCGGCTGATAGCCCCGGGGCCGCCGGTTCGGCATGACCACGCCTCCCGACCGGGGGTTAGTAATCCGAGCCCCTGGCGGGGCCACCCTGAGCGGGCGAAAATCGGTTCGTGGCCGTCCGGCGGACGTCGACGCGTCTTGGCGTGTTCCGAGCCCGAGGGTTAGTAGGACGGTGGGGGTTCGTTGACAGGCACCCGGAAGTGCTGCTTCGAGCGCGTGTACTAGATTCTTTGGCCTGCTGGACCCCTGCCGGGCGGTCACATGCTCGCGGCCGACGTCGAGAGGGGGTGCCGGGGCAATGGCAGTACTGCACGAACGCTGTGCGGGGATCGACATCAGCAAGGCGGACGTGAAGGTCACGATCCGCGTGCCCGGCCCCGGCAAACGGCGCCGCACCGAGACCCGGACCTTCACCACCATGACCCGCGACCTGCTGGCCCTGCGGGACTGGCTGCTCGCCGAGGGCATCACCCTGGTCGGCATGGAGGCAACCGGCATCTACTGGAAGCCGATCTTCTACGTCCTTGAACACGAGACGGAATGCTGGCTCCTCAACGCCCGCCATATGAAGGCCGTCCCGGGCCGCAAGACCGACGTGAAGGACGCCCAGTGGATCGCCCAGCTCGTCGAACACGGGCTCGTCCGCCCCTCGTTCGTGCCGCCCGAGCCGATCCGTCAACTGCGCGACCTCACCCGGTATCGCACCGAGGTCATCCGCGAACGCACCCGCGAGACCCAGCGGCTGGAGAAGCTCCTCGAAGACGCCGGAATCAAGCTCTCCAGCGTGGTCTCCAACATCCTGGGCGTCTCCGGGCGGGCCATGCTGGAGACACTCATCGCCGGTCAGCGGGACCCGCACCTGCTGGCCGAGATGGCCAAGGGCTCCATGCGCCGCAAGACCGACACCCTCATCGAGGCGCTGACCGGCAACTTCGGCGACCACCATGCGTTCCTCGCCCGCACGATGCTCGACCGCATCGACGCCTGCACCGCGACCGAGACCCGGCTCAGCGCCCACATCGACCAGCAGATCGCGCCGTTTCGCCGCCGGATCGAACTCCTGACAACCATCCCCGGGATCAACACCCGGGCCGCCGAGGTGATCCTCGCGGAAATCGGCGCGGACATCGCCCGCTTCGCGTCCGCCGGCGAACTGGCTTCCTGGGCCGGGGGCTGCCCCGGCAACCACGAGTCCGCCGGCAGGCGCCCCACCGGCAAGGCGCGGCACGGCGACCCCTGGCTCAAGGCAGCCCTCAGCCAGGCCGCCGTCAGCGCTGCCCGGACCAAGGACACCTACCTCGCCGCCCGCTACCGGCGCATCGCCACCCGCCGAGGCAAGAAACGCGCCCTGGTCGCCCTGGAACACTCCATCCTCATCAGCGTCTGGCACATGTTCACCAACGACATCGACTACACCGATCTCGGCGGCGACTACTTCCTCCACCGCACCGGCCGGGCCCGGCAGACCCGACGGCTGGTGCGCCAGCTCAACCAGCTCGGCTACCAAGTGGTCCTCCAACCAGTCGAGGCTGCCTGAACAGCGGAAACGGACAGCGGATACGGGATTTTCGTACTAGGACGCCTTGGCGTCGCTCGTCATGACTTATGCCCCGATCCGTTGCGTCTCGTTCTTACGTTCCATCTGAATGTGTGCGCGCATGAGTTCGCCGGGATTGGTCTGGGCCGCCAGCAGCGAGAGTTCACCGCAGAGGACGGTGGCGGCGGCGATGACGGCAAGGCGGCGGGCATTTTCGCCGAGCTCCCGGTTGTCCCTGCAGCCGAGCCGGGTCAGATTGGTCTCGACGAAGTCGAGTCCCTTGCCGTTGCCGACGCTGCCCACGATCAGGTTGGGCAGCGTGCAGGAGAAGTAGAGGTCCCCGTCGCGGTCCTCCGCCAAGGTCACTCCCTGCGAGCCCTCAATGATGTTGGCCGCGTCCTGGCCCGTCGCCAGGTAGAAGCCGAGCAGCATGTTGGCGTAGTGGGCGTTGGCGGAGCGGATGCCGCCGGCCAGAAGTGTGCCGAGCATGTTCTTGCGGATGTTCAGCTGGGCAATCTTGGCAGCCGTGGTGTGGAGCATGTTCGTGACCACGGCCTGCGGAATGAGAAGCTCAGTGACCACATTCTTGCCACGGCCCAATATGCCGTTGACCGCGGTTGCCTTCTTGTCGGTGCAGTAGTTCCCCGAGATCGATCCGTACGAAATTCCGGGGATCGTCTGCAGAATGTGCGAGAGCAGCGCGTCCGAGGCCAGCGTGACCATGTTGTGCCCCGACGCGTCCCCCGTGGTGAACTCGAAGCGGATGAACAGCAAATTGCCTGTGATCTCGTGCCGGACGTTGATCAACCGGGCGAACCTGCTGCACATCTGCACGATTTTGTCGAATTCTTCGACGCGCTCAGTGAGTTGGCGCGCGGCTGCGTACGCAGTCGCCGCGTCCTCCGCCTCCACGAGCACCGAACGGGTCATCCGCTCGTCCACGAGCGTGGCGACGATCCCCTGCTCAACCTGGCGGGAGATTTTCGCGCCGCGTCCCACCGAGGGCCACAGCGGCGACTCATAGGTGGCGAGTGGCACCTCCGTCTCGGCGGTGGCCACGTTCCCCGAAATCCGCACGGGGCCCACCCACTTCATCGGGACCCCTGCCACTAGCTGAGTGCTGTTCATCGTGTACTTCCGATCGTCCAATGGTTGGCGTTGCGAGAGCCAGGCCGGAACGTGTCGACATGGGCAAGACCGGCAGGTCGTTCTATCCGTGCCGGGGTCGTCTGCTCGTCCGGTCAGCGGGGCGGGAGACGCAACGCCTGGAGAAGGAACTGGAGGACACCGGGATGAAGGTCACCTCGGTCCTGACCGACGTCACCGGCGTCAGCGGGCGGGCCATCCTGGATGGATCTGATCGCCGGAGAGCGGGACCGCGAACGACTGGCCGACCTCGCCGTGGGCAAGGCGCGGGCTAAGGTCCCGGCACTGATCGAGGCCCTGGACGAGAACTTCACTACGCACCACGCCTTCATGGTCCGCCACTACCTCGACGAAATCGACCGCTGGAAGACTCTGATCGCGGGCTTCGACGAGCGCATCACTGCCCTGCTCGGCGAGCAGGAACGGGACTTGGAACTCCTCGACACGATCCCCGGCCTCGGCCGTACCGCGGCGCAGATCGTCCTCGCCGAGACCGGCGGGAACATGGGACAGTTCCCCACCGCGCAGAACCTCGCCTCCTGGATCGGGGTCTGTCCAGGGCAGAACGAATCGACCGGCGTGAACAAGTCGGGACGGACCAGGCCGGGCAACAGCCACCTCAAGCGCCTGCTCGGCGTCGCCGCCATGGCCACGATCCGGAACAAGGACACCTATCTTGCGGTGTTCTTTCGCCGGCTCAAAGCCCGCCGAGGTGGCAAGCGCGCACTCGTCGCCGTCATGCACAAGATCACGATCGCCATCTGGTACGTCCTGCATGACCACGTTCCCTACCGCGAGCTCGGTACCGACTACTTCGCCCAGCGAGATCCCGAACGTGCCATGCACCGCATGATCAAGGAAGCCAACAGCCTCGGATTGACCATCCGTTTCGATCCGATCCCAGCCGGCTGACCTGCACGACGCACTTCATTTTCGGACCAGACCCGCAAGCTTTACAGACCCGAACTCCGGCCAGCTGGCGCTCGGCACATGCGCACCCAGCTCAGCACCCGGACAGGCCTGCTGAACAACAACACCGCCACCGCGTTCACCTGCGTCAACGACGGCCGCAACGGCACGGACGGCATGACCTTCACGGGAAATGGCATTTTCCAGATCGACTAGCTATGCCGCAGGCCCGTCAGTCAGCGGGGTTGAGGGATCGCGCACGCACCCGGGACGTAGCCCCTGATCCCCTGGTAGTCGACGAAACTCCACGCGGTGCTGCTGGGTTCGGCCCAGTTAAGGCAGAGGGAGTAGCGCTCTCCCTGTTCCAAGGTGCACTGGGCTTTCGCCGTGGCACCCTTGGGAAGCAGGCCGAGAGCGGTGGCACCCACCTTCTTGGCCACACGGATCTTGACGCTTTCCTGGGCTTGCGCATAGCACTGCCTCGCGGCGGCCGAATGGCTCTTCGCGGCCGGGGCGGACGGGCTCGGGCTCGCCGCGGCGGCCCCCGTCGTCGTGAATACCACACTCGCCATCGCGACCACGCCCGCCAGTGGAACCAGCTTGTTTCGGACACGCATAAAGAACAACCTTCTCTTCCGGCAAGCTCTCGGTCCGCTCTTTGTCACGGACGTCGTCCAGGATGCCGATCTGCCGCAGCCAGGTCATTGGCACTGCGTGCACAGCTCGTTGGCGATGGGTGCACTCGGACTCCCGGAACCAGAGGCTGGGGGTGAGGACCCCCCACTGCCAGGGTGGTGCTGATCAGCTGTCCAGGAGCAGCCCCGCCGGACCTGTCGGCGGCCGGCGCCGTACCTGACGGTCGGTGAACGCTGTGTCGGCGGCGCCTGAACCGTTAAGAGCCTGTGTCTAAACCCCGCCCGGGCCCGTGGCGTCTGGCACGCACGCTCGCCGCGTTGCCGAAACGCCCTAGTAGCTCCGCTACGAGGACCT
>NZ_JBSFIE010000051.1:0-39395 GCF_053597395.1 Streptomyces sp. NPDC001415 | reverse complement strand
GCGTCTGGTGCGTGCGATCGCAAGGCGCCGGAAGGTCCTCGTAGCGGAGCTACTAGGGCGTTTCGGCAACGCCGCGAGCGTGCGTGCCAGACGCCCCGGGCCCGGGCGGGGTTTAGACACAGGCTCTAAGGCGACTTGGGCATGGTGAGGGCGTCGGTCAGGTCGTCGAGGCAGTGCACGACCAGACCGGCCCCTCTGCGCACCACGCGGTCGGGCACACCCTCGCCGTCCCAGGCGGCCAGGGCCTGCTCGACCTCCTCCCACCGCGGCACCCGCCGCTCGCGCACCGCCTTCGCCCCCTGCTCGGTGGCGTCGCGCAGCGCCTCGGCGAGCTTCGCGGCGGCCGGCACCGGCACCGCGTCCCGGTCCGGCAGATGCGCCTCCATCAGCATGGCCGTACGCCCCAACTGGCTGAGCGCGTGGTCGGCTTCCTCGGCCGCCGCACGCGACAGGCCCCGGTGCCGCACCGGCTCGTGGGTGGCCTTGTCGAGCGCCTCCTGCCAGGCGATGCGGGCCGCGCGCGTATCGAGGAGCGCCTGGCGGATCTCGCCCGGGCCGCGGCCCGGGTCGGCGTAGTGGGCGACGACGGCGGAGGCGTAACGGCCGTTGGCGGCGAGCCAGTCGGCGAGCCGGGTGCGAAGCCGGGGCGTCTCCCAGGCCGGGTAGACGGCGTACGAGATCATCGCGAGTGCCCCGCCGAGCAGCGTCAGGAACACCCGGTCGGGCACGGTCTGCGTCCACTGGAGACCGCCCATGCCGAGCAGGAACACGACGTACGCGGAGACGCAGCCGCTCAGCACCGCATAGCCCGTACGCATCAGCAGGTACGCCAGGAACGCGCAGGTCACCGCGATGGCGGCGGACAGACCCGTGTCGGGGTGGGTGAGCTGGACGATGCCGGTCGCGAGCGCGACGCCGACGAGGGTGCCGCCGAACCGGGCGACCGCGCGGGCGTACGTGAGCGAGAAGTCCGGGCGCATCACCATCACGGAGGCCATCGGCGCCCAGTAGCCGTGGCCCAACGGCAGGACGTGGCCCAGCAGATAGCCCGCCGCCGCCACCGCGCAGACCCGTACCGCGTGCCGGAACACCGGTGAGCGGTGGCGGCCCAGCTCGTCGCGCATGGTGCGCAGGGCGAGCGGGACCAGGCGCGGCAGAGTGGGACGCAGGAGCGGTGCCGCTCCTGCGCCGGTGCCGCTGCCCTGGGCGGTTTCGACGACGTCCGCGAGCAGCGCGGTGAGCCGGGCGGCGGCGCGGCGGGCGGGGCCGTTGAGGATGGCGCCGGTGTCGGGGGTGGCGAGCGCGGCCTCGGCGGCGGGCGGGATGACGGGGGCCTCGCCGTGCCGGATGGCCCGGGCGGCCCCGTCGAGGACGGTCGCGGCGGCGGCGAGCAGCTCGCGGACCCGGTCGCGTTCGACGCCTTCCTCGGGCACGCCGAGCGACGGGTCGGCGAGCGAGGCGAGCACCGGCCGGATCCGCTCGGCGACGCCCCGGGCGCCGTGGAGTTCGGCGGGGCGGCGGCGGGCCTCGCGCGGAGTGACGGCGGCTGCGAGCCGGGCGGTCATCAGGGGCTGCGGGTCGAAGGGGGCGACCGGGTCGTGCCGCAGCCGGCGCGCGTAGTCGGCCTCCGCGGCGAGCGCATCGGCGAGCGCGTCACGCTGGGCGCCCCATCTGCGGATCGGGAAAAGGACGACCAGGGCGGCCTGGACGACCCCGCCGAACGCGATCATCCCGGCGTGGCCGGCGGCCTCGACGAGCGAACTCGGCAGCGTGACGGTGACCAGCATGATCGCCACGTTCGAGGATGCGATGACCCCGACGGTCGGGCCTACGGCCCACGCGAGGCCCGCCATGAACGTCCACAGCGCGAGCAGCACCAGGAAGAACGGGGAGTGGGTGCCGACGAGGTAGCCGAGGAAGGTGGAGATCGCGAGCGAAAGCCCCGAGGCGAGGGCGAGGGCGGGTCTTGGGCGCCAGCTGCGTTGGTACGTGGCGATGGCGCCCTGGAACGCGCCGAACGCGGAGCTTGCGGCGACGGAGGCGCCGAAGAGGCTGAGGCTGATCCCGACGACGATGGCGAGGCCGGCCGCGCCGCGCAGGGCGACGAGCGGTTCGAGCCGCCGCCGCTCGACCGTCAGCCCCGAGCGGGCGGTCTCCCTCAGCGCCCGAAGCCAGCTCATGATCCCGAGGGTAGCCCGGCGGGACGCGCCGGGGCTCCGCCCCAGGCGGGCGGGCCCCTCAGCTCCCGCCCTGCAAGCCGCGCATGCGACCCCGGTGGGCGCGGTCCGCCGCCGCGCGGCCGTCGCGCCAGCCCGACTCGTCAAAGACGCCCCGCACTCGCGTGGACACCGTCCGGGGGAACATCTCCTCCGCCCGCCCCGCGACCGCCACTTCCCGCGTCGCCAGGACCGGAAGCAGCGAGCTCCCGAACTCCGCCTCCACATCGCGGGCGGTGGCCGCCAGCAGGTCGCCGAGCCGCCCCGCGTACGCGAGCAGGAAGGACTGGCGGAACGTCTTCGTGCGCTTGCGTCCGCCCGCCCGCTGCGCGGCCTCCGCCTTCGTCATCGCCGCCGTGCCCTGCACGAGCAGCGAGGTGTACAACAGCTCGACCGCCTCCAGGTCGCCCTCGAAACCGACCACCGTCGAGAAGCCGAGTTCCGCGTTCCACACCGCCCGGCAGTGGTTCGCGGACGCGACCGCGTCGAGCAGGATCGCCTTGGCCGTCTCGTACGGCGCGTCCACCCCGATCCGGCAGGCCCCGGGCACCTCGCCGCCCGGCCCGCGCCCGGCGAGCAGCGCCTCGTCCACGCTGTGCCGCGCCATCAGCTCCTGCGCCTTGGTGCTGAGCGCCTCCGCCTCCTCGGGGAACCCGGTCGCCTCGGCCTTCGCGAGCAGCGCGCGGATGCGGGCCAGTGTCTTGGGTTCGCCGTGCACCGGAGGCCCGAGCACCGACGCTCCCGGCGCGGGCCCGGCCGGCTCGATCGCGGGCAGCCCGAGCAGCAGCCGGTACAGCTCAAGTACGGCGGTGGCGTACGAGAAGCGGTCCGCGCGCCAGGCCTCGCCCGGCAGCTCGTCCAGCTGCCCCTGCCACCGCGCGGGCAGCCGCTCGTAACGCCCGAGCTCGTCGCGGATCAGCCCACCCAGGATGCGTACGTGCGGCTCGTCCAGGTCGCGCCGTACGATCCGCACGACATCGGCGGGCTGCCACCCCCGGTCCCAGGCGCGCCGCACGAACTCCCGCCCCCGCAGGGCGAGTTCGGCATCCGCGTCCGGTGCGGCGGCCAGCAGCGAGGCGCCGGCGTCGAGAGCCGCGTCGCCCTCGATGTACAGCGCCGCCGCGAACGCGCGGTCCACGGCCTCCATCACAGCGCCCCGAGTCCGTACGGCCAGGTCACCGCGACGTGCCCCACTGCCATGGAACTGTCTCCTTACGAATGCCGAATGAGCGAATGGCGAACGGACGAGTTCGAATCCGCCCGCACCTCGTCCACGCGCCTCGCTCACGATCGTCCCAGCAATCGAACGGAACCACGAAACGCGGGCCGCGCCCGAGCCGCCCACAGCCTGTGGACAAACTCCGGCGCGCCGGCCTAGTAAGCACCGGAAGGCAGTGGAACCGTCTGGCGGTACGGGACGTCCAGAAGGTGCCCGGCGCGCGGGAGTACAGCAGAGTTCCGCTTGAGAGCGGGCCCGCTGGGCACCCGAACCGACAACGACCGAAAGGATCGCCGTGTTGCGCCTGCGTACCACCTCCCTGGCCGCGACCGCCGTACTCGTCGCCGGCCTGACCCTGACCGCCTGCGGCAGCGACAGCGGCTCCGGCAAGGTCGCCACCGACACCCCGAGCGGCAGCGCCACCGGCACGAGCTCTCCCGGCGGCGACGGCGGCCGCACCATGGCCCCCTCCGGCGGCAGCACCGGCGGCGGCACGAACGCGGGCACCGGAACCGGCGCCGGCACCGGCGGCAACCACTGCCTGACCTCCCAGCTCGGCTTCGCCGTCGCCCCGGGCAGCGGCGCCCAGTCCAAGGGTTCGCAGGGAACCGTCACCATCACGCTCACCAACAAGGGCGCCAAAGCCTGCGAGATGAAGGGCTACCCGGGGGTCGACCTGGTCGGCGGCGCGACCAAGTGGTCGCTCACGCGCGGGACCGCCGAGACCCCGAAGACGGTCACGGTACGGCCGAACGCCACGACCACCTTCAACATCTTCTACCTGCCGTTCAACAAGGGCGACGGTCAGGAGTTCAAGCCGAAAAGCATCGTGATCACCCCGCCGAACGAGGCCCACTCCCACACCCTGCCCTGGGACTTCTCCTCGGTCCTGCTCCAGGACGGGGCCACCCACCCGGGCACCTACATCAGCCCGGTTGGCGCCAAGTAGCGTACGAATACCGTGAGTTGACGCCTCACAGGCCCGCGCCCGTGAGGCGGTTGGCGAAGGTGGACATCGTGTAGGTGCCGATGCCGAGGACCACTTCGAGGGCGTTCCGCTCGGTGTACCCGTACGACAGGAAGTCCTTGACGGTCTCGTCCTCGACTCCGCCGGCCTTCGCCAGGACCGCGAGCGTGAAGCGGCGTACGGCGTCCAGCTTCGGGTCGGCGAGTGGGCGCTGCTCGTGCAGGGCGGTCACCAGGCCCTCGTCGGCGCCCAGCGCGCGCAGCTTGCCGGCGTGCATGGCCACGCAGACGTGGCACTCGTTGCGGACGGCCACCGCCATGATGACGACCTCGCGGGCCACCGGCTCCAGGGTGGTCTGCTCGAAGATCCCGCTCAGCTTGAGGAAGCCGTCCAGGAGGTGCGGGGACGTGGCGAGCCGCGCGACCGGCGGGGTGAGCCGGCCCAGGTGGCGGATGGTCATCTCCATCGACTTGCGCGAGGCGGCCGGGGCCGATTCCAGGGTGTGCTCGGTGAACAGGGTGTGCTCGGTGAACATCGGGCGACTCCACTTTCCGTACGGGCCCGGAGCCCGCCCGCAGCGCGGCCCCGGATCTAGAATGGACAACGTGGTTGACGAAAAAAAGGTAAACCAGGTTGTCGATTCGCGCAACGGCACATCGGCGGATCCGGGTGCCCACAACGGCCCCGCCACGCCCCCGGGCCGCCCCGCGCCGCGCCCCGACGCGCCCGGATACGAACTCCCCCTGCTCCTCTTCGCCGGCTTCCGCTCGCTCATCGACCGGCTGCACGCCGAACTCGCGCGCCAGGGGCACCCGGACATCCGGCCGGCCCACGGCTTCGCGCTCCAGGCCATCGGGCTGCCCGGGTCCACCGCCAGCGAGATCGGGCGGCGGCTCGGCGTCTCCAAGCAGGCGGCCGGCAAGACCGTCGACCGCCTCATCGCACTCGGCTACGCGGAGCGCGCCGACGACCCCGCCGACGCCCGCCGCAAACTGGTCCGGCTCACCCCGCACGGCCTGGACGCGCTCACCCGGTCGGCGGCCATCTTCGAGGACCTGCGGGCGAGTTGGGCCGAAACGCTGGGCCGCGACCGGCTGCGCGAGCTCGAAGCCTCGCTGCGCACCGCCGTCCCGCCGGATGCCTTCCGCCTCGACGCGTCCAGCTGGCTGGGCAGTTGACTGCGCCACCCCCGACGAGACCTTCCCCGGTCCTGACCCCTCCCCGGAGGCCTTCACCTGGTAGTCACGTACGCGGGTACGGCGAGAGACGGGGCAGGAAGTCCCGGCCGGGCCCCTTGCCTTGAGCGCGCTCGAAGACGTTGGCTTGATTCCCATGAAGTACACGCAGCTCGGACGCACGGGTCTCCAGGTGAGCAGGATCGTCCTGGGGACGATGAACTTCGGACCGCAGACCGACGAGGCCGCCAGCCACTCGATCATGGATGCCGCGCTCGACGCGGGCGTCAACTTCTTCGACACCGCCAACGCGTACGGCTGGGGCGAGAACAAGGGCCGTACCGAGGAGATCATCGGCAGCTGGTTCGCCCAGGGCGGCGACCGGCGCGACAAGACCGTCCTCGCCACCAAGATGTACGCCAACATGACGGCCGGCGAGCCCTGGCCCAACCACCACAAGCTCTCGGCGGTCAACATCCGCCGCTCCGTCGAGGCTTCACTGAGGCGGCTCGGCACCGACTACATCGACGTCTACCAGTTCCACCACATCGACCGCCTGACCCCCTTCGAGGAGATCTGGCAGGCCGTCGACGTCCTGATCACCCAGGGCAAGATCCTCTATGCCGGGTCGTCCAACTTCCCCGGCTACAAGATCGCCCAGGCCAACGAGACCGCCGCCCGCACCGGACGCCTCGGCCTGGTCAGCGAGCAGTGCCTCTACAACCTCGCCGAACGCCGCGCCGAAATGGAGGTCATCCCCGCCGCCGTGGACTACGGGCTCGGGGTGATCCCCTGGTCGCCGCTGCACGGCGGGATGCTCGGCGGCATCCTGCGCAAGGAGCGCGAGGGCTCGGGTTCGCGTTCCCAGGGCGGCATCGCGGCCCAGACGCTCGCGAAGCCGGGCGTGCGCGAGCGGGTCCAGGCGTACGAGGACCTGGTCGCCAAGCACGACCTCGACCCCGCCGAGGTGGCGTTGGCCTGGCTGCTCACCCGGCCGGGCGTCGCGGGCCCGATCGTCGGCCCGCGCACGGCGGACCAGCTGGACGCGCCGCTGCGAGCGGTCGAACTCGACCTGCCGCAGGAGTTCCTGACCGCCCTCGACGACATCTTCCCGGGCCCGGGGCCGTCCCCGGAGGCCTTCGCCTGGTAGGCCGTACGAAACGTACGAGAGCCGGCCTACGAGCCGTACGAGCCGCATGAGGGTCGTACCGGCTGTACGAGAGGGGGCGGTCGCGGTCAGCGGACGGCGGCCGCCACCGCCACGACGACGAACATCAGCACGAGCACACCGGCCATGATCCGGTTCCTGGTCTTGGGATCCACCCCTTGAGCCTAACCGCCTCCGCCGAGCGGCCAGTGGGCGACCGCCTCGTAGCGGGGCCGCTCTCCGGGGGTGCCGCCGCTCGGGAGGCTGCTGCGGATCAGGGCCAACTCGCCGACCTGCCACGGGCTGCCCTCGAACGCGGCGAGGCTGTCGACGTACGGCTTCAGGTCCAGCGGCGCCCGGGATCTCGCCAGGGTGAGGTGCGGCACATAGCGGCGGTGCTGGTCCATCGGGATGCCGGAGCGGCGGGCGGCGGCGTCCGCGCGTTCGGCGAGCAGCCGCAGCTGATCGAGGCCGCCCGCGACGCCGGCCCACAGGGCACGCCCGTCGAAGCGGCCGCCGCCGTGCAACCGCAGCTGGAACGGGTCGGTGCGGCGGGCCGCCCTGCGCAGCCGTTCGTGCAGTTCGTCCAGGACCGCCTCGTCGGCCTCGCCCATGAACGCGAGGGTGAGGTGCCAGCCCTCGCGCCCGGTCCAGCGCAGCCGCCGCGCGCCCGGCAGGCCTTCCAACTGCCGTACGGCGCGGCCGAGTTCGTCGATGGCCGACGTTGGGGGAAGTACGGCGGCGAAGAGGCGCATGGGGACAGTCAATCAAGATCGGCACCCTGTGCGGAGCCGCCGAAGGGGCGGGCGTAGGATCCCGTCGCTCGTCTGTGCGGGGCCCCGGCCCCGGCTTCCCTGGGGGGAAATCATCCATGCGGCTCACCATCCGCACCGTTTTGGCGACGGCTGCCGCCGTCGTGGGGTTCACCGTGACCGCGGTCGCCCCGGCCGACGCCTCCGTCGGCTTCGACCACTGCCCGGTGGGCAAGTTCTGCGTCTTCGACCACGCCGACAACCGGGCCCCGATGGACGCGTACGCCGGTCCGCAGGCCTCCGCCGAGCCGTGGGACAACGACGCGCCGGCGGTCTACAACCGCTCGGGGGGCGATTTCTCGTGCATGTGGAGCCCGGCGGAGTTCCAGTACCTGGACCCGGGCCGCGACATGTACCTCTCCGGTCCTGGCATAGGCACCCCACCGGCGAAGCCCACCCCGCCGCACGGCGCGAAGCCCCGTAAGGACGAGAACAGCTCGTTCCGCTGGGGCCGGACGCTGCGCGAGTGCCAGTCGGGCAAGGAGTACTCCGACTGGAACTCCGGTGACGGCCAGGACGCGAAGGCGCTGCCCTTCGGCGACCTCAACGGCGACGGCCAGGCCGACCTCCTCCAGCGCAACTGGAACGGCAGCCTCTACTTCCTGGACGGCGACGGGAACGGCACCTACCTCGGCCGCGGCTGGAACGGCATGACGCTGGCCCGGCACGGCGACCTCACCGGCGACGGCAAGGAGGACGTGCTCGCCCGGGACAGGGCGGGCGTGCTGTGGCTGTACCCCGGCAAGGGCGACGGCCGCCTCGGCAAGCGCTCGCGCCTGGGCGGCGGCTGGGCCGGCATGCGGCACTTCGCGCCCGTGGGCGACCTGGACGGCGACGGGCACGTCGACCTCATGGCGGTCGACAAGTCCGGGCACGCCTGGCTGTACCCGGGCAACGGCCACGGCGGTTTCGGCCACCGCAAGGGCCTCGGGACCGGCTGGAGCTCGACGCTGACGTTCACCGGCACGGGCGACCTCGACGGCGACGGGCACGGCGACGTCGTCGCCAACGACACCTCGGGCAGGCTGTGGCGCTACCCCGGCGACGGGCACGGCGGCTTCGGCCACCGGGTCCTGATCGGCAGCGGGGGCTGGCAGAAGTACCCGACGCTGCTGTGCGTGGGCGACGTACTGGACGGCCTCGCCTGGAACGCGCCCGACCTCCTCGCCAAGTCGGACCGCGAACTCACGACGTACCCGGGCACGGGCAAGGGCGCCCTGGGAGACGGCCACGAGGACTGGAACTGGGCGATGAGCGACATCTTCTGAGCCCGGCCAGGCAGGTTCTGAGCCCCGCTACGCAGGCAGAACGGCCCGGCCCCCGCGTTCGGGGGCCGGGCCGTTCACGTTCCGCGTGCCGTCAGGCGGCCGTCACCAGGGCGGGGTTCCTCGGGACGAATTCGAGGTGCCGGTGGCCGGGCCGTACGTCGACCTTCAGGCGCAGGTTGGCCGCGCGGGCCAGCATCAGGCCCACGCCGATCGCCGCGGCGCCGCAGATGAGACCGCCGAGCGCGAGGCTGACGCGGACGCCGTAGACGTCGGTCAGCCAGCCGAAGAGCGGGCCGCCCAGCGGGGTGCCGCCGGTGAAGACCATCATGAACAGGCTCATCACCCGGCCCCGCATCTCGGGGTCGGTGGCCATCTGCACCGAGGCGTTGGCAGTCACGTTCACCGTGAGGCCCAGGATGCCGACCGGGATGAGCAGCGCCATGAACACGCCGAGGCCGGGGGCGGCCGACGCGAGGAGTTCGAGCACCGCGAACAGGAACGCCGCGAGCGCCAGCATCCGCAGCCGCGTGGAGGACCGCCGGGCCGCGAGCAGCGCGCCGATCAGCGAGCCGATCGCCATCAGGCTGTTGAACACGCCGTACATGCCGGAGCCGCCGTGGAAGACGTCGGAGGCGAACGCGCTCAGCCAGATCGGGAAGTTGAACCCGAAGGTGCCGACGAAGCCGACCAGGACGATCGGCCAGATCAGCTCGGGCCGCTCGGAGACGTAGGCGAGGCCTTCCTTCAGCTGGCCCTTGCCGCGCGGGGCGAGCTTGGTCGGCTGGAGTTCCCTGGTCCGCATCAGCGTCAGCATGAGCAGCGGGGCGGTGAAGGACAAGCCGTTGGCGAGGAACGCCCAGCCGGGTCCGACGGCCGCCATGACCGCGCCCGCGACGGCGGGGCCGACGAGCCGGGCGGACTGGAAGTTCGCCGAGTTGAGGCTGACCGCGTTGCGCACCCGGTCGGGTCCGACCATCTCGGAGACGAAGGACTGCCGGGTCGGGTTGTCGACGACGGTGACCAGGCCGGTGAAGAAGGCCGTCAGGTAGACGTGCCACACCTGGACGTGACCGGACAGGGTCATCACGGCGAGGAACAGTCCGCCGAGGCCCATCGCCGCCTGCGTCACGAACAGGATGTTCCGCTTGGCGAACCGGTCGGCTATGACGCCGCCGTACAGGCCGAACAGGAGCATCGGCAGGAACTGCATGGCGGTGGTGATGCCCACCGCCACGGAGGAGCCGGTGAGTGTGAGGACCAGCCAGTCCTGGGTGATCCGGGCCATCCAGGTGCCGATGTTGGACACGATGGCGCCGGAGAAGAACAGCCGGTAGTTGCGGACCGCGAGTGAGGAGAACATCCCCCCACCGCGCTTGTTGTAGGTAGGGGTAGGTGCGGGGGCGGATGGTGATCCGGTTCCCGTACTCAAAAAGGGTTCGCCTCCTAGCTATGCGCCTTACAGGTGTGCGAGCTTCTCCAGGACCGGGGCGGCCGCGCGCAGCTTCGCCCACTCGTCCTCGTCCAGGCCTTCCGCGAGGGAAGCCAGCCAGGCGTTGCGCTTTCGGCGGCTCTCTTCGAGCATCGCCTCGGCGGTTTCGGTCTGGCTGACCACCTTCTGCCGGCGGTCATCGGGATGCGGCTCCAGCCTGACCAGGCCTTTCGCCTCAAGCAGCGCGACGATGCGGGTCATCGACGGCGGCTGTACGTGCTCTTTGCGGGCCAGCTCACCGGGGGTGGCCGAGCCGCAACGGGCCAGGGTGCCGAGCACCGACATCTCGGTCGGGCTGAGCGATTCGTCGACGCGCTGGTGCTTGAGGCGCCGGCCCAGCCGCATGACGGCCGAGCGCAGGGAGTTCACGGCGGCGGCGTCCTCGCCGCTGCCGTGGGGCAGGTCAGACATGTTCGTTAGAATAACTCATTACTCTGGCTAAATACCACCGGGTTAAGCCCGGGTGTCCAGCGCCACACCGGCGACATCGCGCCACACTTCACCCGAACGAGTGAGAAGCCCGCGGAAAGTGACGCGCGACGCCCCGACGGGCGGCGACCCTCGCTCCATGGGGACCAGCGTGCTCAGCCTGCGGATGGACGGTGAGCTGCTCGAACGGCTCAGACAGCATGCCGCGAAACGCGGAATGAGCGTCCAGGACTATGTGGTCCGGACGCTCATTCGCGACGACTTCGACGAACGCTTCAAAGCGGCGGTCGACGAGACGGAGAAGTTCTACGGGGCGGCGTGAAGCGCCCCGCCGATGGGGCTGATCGCTACGTGAGTCCCAGCGCCGGCATCAGGTAGTAGAAGCCGAACACCGCCGCGACGATGTACATCGCGATGGGGATCTCGCGTGCGCGCCCGGCCACCAGGCGCAGCACCGTGAAGGTGATGAAGCCCATGCCGATGCCGTTGGTGATCGAGTACGTGAACGGCATCATCAGCATCGTCACGAAGGCCGGGATGGCGATCGTCCAGTCCGCCCAGTCGATCTCCTTGATCGAGCCGGACAGGATCAGGAAGCCGACCGCGAGCAGCGCCGGGGTCGCGGCCTGGGAGGGCACCATCGTGGCGAGCGGGGTCAGGAAGAGGGCGACGGTGAAGAGACCGCCGGTGACCACGTTCGCGAAGCCGGTCCGCGCCCCCTCGCCGACGCCCGCCGTGGACTCCACGAAGCAGGTGGTGGCGGACGAGGACGAGGCGCCGCCCGCCGCGACCGCGATGCCGTCGACGAACAGGACCCTGTTCATGCCGGGCATGTAGCCGTCCTCGTCGGTCAGGCCCGCCTCGTCGCTGATGCCCATGATCGTGCCCATGGCGTCGAAGAAGGTCGAGAGCAGCACGGTGAAGACGAAGAGGACGCCGGTCAGGACGCCGACCTTGGAGAACCCGCCGAAGAGGCTGACCTGGCCGACGAGCCCGAAGTCCGGGCTGGCGACCGGGTTGCCCGGCCACTTCGGGGTGGTCAGGCCCCAGGACGGCACCTTGGCCACCGCGTTGATGATCATCGCGAGGACGGTCATCGTCACGATGGAGATCAGGATCGCGCCCGGCACCTTGCGGACCATCAGCGCGAGCGTGAGCAGCACGCCGAGGACGAAGACCAGGACCGGCCAGCCGAGCAGGTGCCCGTTGCCGCCGAGTTCGAGCGGCACGGTGGTGTGCGCGGCGTCCGGGATGCGCGAGACGAAGCCCGAGTCGACCAGGCCGATCAGCATGATGAACAGGCCGATGCCGATCGCGATGCCCTTGCGCAGGCCGAGCGGCACCGCGTTCATGACGCGCTCGCGCAGACCGGTCGCGACCAGGAGCATCACCACGAAGCCGGCCAGGACGACCATCCCCATGGCGTCCGGCCAGCTCATCCGGGGCGCGAGCTGGAGCGCGACGACGGTGTTGACGCCGAGCCCCGCCGCGAGCGCGATCGGCACATTGCCGATGACGCCCATGAGCAGCGTGGTGAAGGCCGCGGTCAGCACGGTCGCGGTGACCAGCTGCCCACCGTTGAGCTGGTGACCGTACATGTCCTTCGCGCTGCCGAGAATGATCGGGTTCAGCACGATGATGTACGCCATCGCGAAGAAGGTCGCGAATCCACCACGGATCTCACGGGCGAGGGTGGAGCCCCGCGCGGAGATCTTGAAGTAGCGGTCCAGGCCGTTGGTCGGCGTGGCGGGTGCCGGCGGCTGAGCTGCGGCGTCGACCTTGTCGGGGGCCGAGGAGGGCATGCGGAACCTCAGTCGTGAAGGGGCGGGGAAACGGCACGTACCCGAACTTCTTTGGACGTTTTAACGAACAGAATGAGTCAGCCGTAAGCCGTTTCAGTATGAATACATAAGTCGAAGATCACCATCTCCGCGCGTAGACCCAAGGGCCGACTGCACAGGGCGTAGTCAGGATTTCCGCGAATAGCCGCGCCCTACACTGATCGCATGGCGAAGTGGACACCCCAGCACGAGGCGCCGGAGCCCCTTGAGGGCCCCGTGGTCGCCACCATCACCGGCGGCACGATCCTCTGGTTCGTCCTCTTCCTCGTCCAGCTCCCCTTCTACGGCTGGTTCGACGACCACGGCCACCTGTGGTGGGTGTGGACCTGCCTGGCCGGCGGCGGCCTCGGCCTCATCGGCATCTGGTACGTCCGCGGCCGCGACGCGGCGATCAAGCGGCACGCCGCACAACAGGCGGCCGACATCGAGCGGGACGCAAGAGCCGAAAGTCAGTAACTCCCGGGACCCTCGTACCGCCAGAGGACCATCCGTCTCCTCCCAGGGTCGGATGTTCGGCCGTCCCGGCAGGTGAAGCGCCCATTCCCCCCGTACCGTCGAAATCATGACGCAGCGCGCCAACATCGACGCCGGGGCGGAACTCGACCCCGTCCATCCCGTGAAGTGCCCCGCCCCGGCGGGCCGGGCCGGCGGGCTGACGACGGCCGAGGTCGCCGAACGGGTGGCGCGCGGCGAGGTCAACGACGTCCCGGTCCGCAGCAGCCGGTCCACCGCGGAGATCGTCCGCGGCAACGTCTTCACCCGGTTCAACGCGATCATCGGCGTGCTCTGGGCGATCATGCTGGTCGTGGCGCCGATCCAGGACAGCCTCTTCGGCTTCGTGATCATCGCCAACACCGGCATCGGCATCATCCAGGAGATGCGCGCCAAGAAGACCCTGGACGGGCTCGCGGTCATAGGCGAGGCCAAGCCGACGGTGCGGCGCGACGGGCGGACCGCCGAGATCTCCACCTCCGAGATCGTGCTCGGCGACGTCATCGAGCTGGGGCCCGGCGACAAGATCGTGGTGGACGGCGAGGCGGTCGAGGCGGACGGCCTGGAGGTCGACGAGTCCCTCCTGACCGGCGAGGCCGACCCCGTCCTCAAGAAACCCGGCGACAAGATGATGTCGGGCGCCTTCGTGGTCGCGGGCGGCGGCGCGTTCACCGCCACCAAGGTCGGCCGCGAGGCGTACGCCGCTCAACTGGCGGAAGAGGCGAGCCGGTTCACCCTCGTCCACTCCGAGCTGCGCAGCGGCATCTCCACCATCCTCAAGTACGTCACATGGATGATGATCCCCACCGCGCTCGGGCTCGTCATCAGCCAGCTCGTGGTCAAGGACAACAACTTCAAGGACTCCATCGCCCGCACCGTGGGCGGCATCGTGCCGATGATCCCGGAAGGGCTCGTCCTGCTGACCTCGGTCGCCTTCGCGATCGGCGTCATCCGGCTCGGCCGCAAGCAGTGCCTGGTGCAGGAACTGCCCGCGATCGAGGGCCTGGCCCGCGTCGACGTGGTGTGCCTCGACAAGACGGGCACGCTCACCGAGGGCGGCATGGACGTCACGGAGCTGCGCCCCCTGAACGGCTCGGACGAGGCGTACGTACGCAAAGTGCTCGGCGCGCTCGGCGAGTCCGACCCGCGCCCCAACGCCTCCCTCCAGGCGATCATCGACGCCTACCCGGACAGCGAGGTGTGGCGCTGCACCGAGTCGCTGCCGTTCTCCTCGGCCCGCAAGTACAGCGGCGCCGCATTCAGCGAGGGCGACGGCGAGAACAGCACCTGGCTGCTGGGCGCGCCCGACGTCCTCCTGAAGCCGGGCGACCCGGCGCTGGCGGAGATCGACGCGCTCAACGAGAAGGGCCTGCGTGTCCTGCTGCTCGCCCGGGCATCGCGCGAGCTCGACGACCCCGACATCGCCTCCGACGCCAAGGCCAGCGCACTGGTCGTCCTCGAACAGAGGCTGCGGCCCGACGCCGCCGACACCCTGCGCTACTTCGAGGAGCAGAACGTCAAGGCCAAGGTCATCTCCGGCGACAACGCGGTGTCCGTCGGCGCGGTGGCCGGGAAGCTCGGCCTGCCCGGCGCGGCCAACACGGTCGACGCCCGCCAACTCCCCGCCGACCAGGCCGAGATGGCCGACGTCCTCGACTCCAACGCGGTCTTCGGCCGGGTCACCCCCCAGCAGAAGCGCGACATGGTGGCCGCCCTCCAGTCGCGCGGCCACACGGTGGCGATGACCGGCGACGGCGTGAACGACGTCCTGGCGCTGAAGGACGCCGACATCGGCGTGAGCATGGGCTCGGGCTCGGAGGCGACACGAGCCGTCGCCCAGATCGTCCTGCTCAACAACAGCTTCTCCACGCTCCCTTCGGTGGTGGCGGAGGGCCGACGAGTGATCGGCAACATCACGCGGGTCGCGACGCTGTTCCTGACGAAGACGGTGTACTCGGTCCTGCTGGCGGTCCTGGTGGTGTGCTCGCAGGTGGAATACCCCTTCCTGCCACGCCACTTGACGCTTCTTTCGACCTTCACCATCGGCATCCCGGCGTTCTTCCTGGCCCTGGCCCCCAACAAGGAGCGCGCCAAACCGCACTTCGTGCGAAGGGTGATGCGGTACGCGATTCCCAGCGGGGTCATCGCGGCGGTGGCCACGTTCGTGACGTACATGATCGCGCGGGCGTACTACACGGGGCCGGGCGAGCTGGACGCGGAAACGAGCGTCACGACGTTGACGTTGTTCCTGGTCTCGATGTGGGTCCTGGCGATCATCGCCCGGCCGTACACGTGGTGGCGGATCGCGCTGGTCGTGTCCATGGGGGTGGCGTTCCTGCTGGTGCTCGCGGTGCCGTGGTTGCAGCACTTCTTCGCGTTGAAGCTGGTGGGGGCGGTGATGCCGTGGACTGCCGTCGGCATTGCGGTGGTGGCGTCGGGGGTGCTGGAACTGGCGTGGCGCTGGGTTGTACGGCGGTGGCCGGACTAGGGAGGGGCCTCCCGGGGTCTGGGGCGAAGCCCCGGCTCACCCCGCCCCGCCGCCCCGGCTCACCCCGCCCCGCCCCAACCCGCAGCCCGCGCCACCCCGCACGCCTAGTCGAACCAGCGGTCCCGGGCCAGTTCGGCCGTCCTCGACGGGTCCTCAAGGAGCGCCGCCACCTCGAATCGCCTGGGCCACTGCCCCGCCGCCCAGGCGAGGCCCGCCGCGACGCCCTCCAGGGTCGCCGCGTGGACCACCCCGTCGGCCGGGCGGCGCCAGTCCAGTTCCACGCCGCCCGCCAGGAGTTCCTCGTGCTCCACGTAGGTCTCCGGCGTGGCCGGGCCGAGAAGGGCCCGTACCGCCGCCGGCACCTCGTGCTCGACGCCCTTCGACGTCACCTCCGCCGAATCCGCCTCGCTCAGCCGCCCCACTTGGAGCAGCTCCGCGAGTTCGGCCGCCCGCGCCGGGGCCACCGGCAGCAGGGCCAGGCCGCCCGCGAGCGGGAGCAGGTCGGGCGCGTCCGCCACCACCGCGTCCGAGGCGTCGACGACCCGCACCTCGCCGTCCACCACCGCCCGCAGTTCGTCGGGCAGGGTGACGTGCTCCGGGTCCAGGTCCGCCAACGCCGTGTACAGGGCGTGGAGTTGAGAGCCCGAGACCGGACGCGCCTCATCGGCCAGGCGGCCGAGCAGCTCCGCCGCACCCCCCGGCTCGTCCAGCAGGGCCGGCACCGACGTGCGTACCCCAAGGGCCCGCAGGACCTGCGCGTCGTCGAAGCCCGTCGCGTCCGCGGACTCGTACAGGCCGGAGAGGAGGGGATCGGAGCCGGCCGCCCGCAGGCCCGCCGGGCGGCGGCCGCCGAGTACGGGGTGGTCGCGCAGCCACCAGGCCGTGTAGGGGCGTACGGACTCGGTCGTGCCGTCGGGCAGCAGGACGCGGACCGGCTGGATCAGCGCGTCCCGCAGCGGCGGCCGGGCCAGCAGGGCGAGGGCCTGCGGCCAGCAGTCGTCGTCGACCAGGTCCAGGTCCCGGACGGCGATGATCTCCGTGGCGACGGGGGGCACCGGGGAGTCGGGCAGGCGGTCCAGGGCGTCTTCGCACCACACGTCCACGGCGTCCAGCAGGCCCGCGTCGTCCGGTTCGGCGAAGTCGCCGTCGCGGGGCTCCAGTTCGTCCGGGTCCAGGACGACGTCGGTGGCCCGTACGAGGGCGAAGGTGGCGAGGACCCCGCACGCGGTGAGCGGCTGCTCGCCCCAGCGCTCGGCCAACTCGCGGTCGACCTCGGCGAGTTCACCCTCCCGGATGACGGCGGCGAAGGGCGATCCGGGCAGGACGAGTTCACCTGCGGGGGCGAGTTCGCCGTCCTCGTCGGGCAGGGCGAGCGCGCCGAGCCAGGGTTCGTCGCCGGGCGCGAGATTCGCCTCGCGCACCAACGTCAGTACGGTGTCGGCGAGTTCGTCCGCGTCGAGGGCGTCCTCGTCCCAGATCTCGCCGCTGTCGAGTGAGCCCGCCACGGCCGCCCGCACCTGAGGGGTCGTCAGGACCGCTCGCGGGGTCGCGGGCAGCGCGCCGAGCCTTTCGAGCAGCGGGTGGGCGGCGTCCGGGTGGGCGACCTTCAGGCCGAGGCGGCCGAGGTCGGCCGGGGTGTCGGAGAGGGGCAGCAGGATCTGCCGGGGGCCGATCACGGTGCGGCCGCCCGCGAGCGGGACGGGGAGCCCGGACAGACGGTCGGGGTCGACGCCGGCGAGCGTGTCGTAGAGCCGGTGCCACCATCCGGGGGCGCGCTCCGCCCCGGCGATCCGCTCGATGGCGTCGCCGAGCGACAGCCGGCCGACCTCCAACGTCCGCAATTCCGGGCGGCGTTCGAGACCCGCGGGAAGCAGGGTGGGCAGGACTTCGGCGAGCACGCGCACCGTGTCCGCGCCCGCGCCCTCGACGACCTCCGCCTCGAACGGGCGCAGCGCCACCAGCTCCTCGGTGGGCGCGGCGGGCGCCAGGAACGCGACGCGGGGCAGCCGTTCCAGGACCGCCGCGCGCAGGGCGCCGTCCAGCTCGCCCCGGCCGAGCGGACCCGGCACCAGGTCGACGGTGGCGGTCGACACCGGCCGCCAGGCGCCGAGGAGTTCGGCGTACGCGTCCGCCGCGCGCTGCACCAGGAAGTCGGTGAGCGGGCCGGGCGCGGGGTGACGGCGCGCCGTGTCGAGCGGGAACGAGGCGATGAGCAGCGCGGGAACCCCGAGCGGCTCGTCGGTGGGGGTCGGCGCGTGCACGACGGCGGCGGTACGGGGCCGCTCGGGCGCGCCGTCCTCGTCGACCGGGACCGCCCACGTCACCGTCCAGTGCGGGCGAAGGCGCTCCTCGACGGGCCGGTCGGCGAGCAGGTCCTTGCCGATGGGCCCGTGATGGCTGACGACACGCCAGCGGTGCGTGGTCTCGTCCCGACTGTCGTCGATGTGCACGTGGGCGCCGTCGTCGGTGGCGGGCACGGAGCGCCTCAACACCCTTGTCGCGTCCGGGGTTTCGACGACGATCTCGGTCAGGCCGGGGAGGGTGAGGAGCAGGGCGTCGTCAATGCCGTCGAGGAGACGGCGTACGAGATCCTCCGCGGTGCCGTCGCGCAGCGGGAGCACCACGACGGTGTCGTACCCCTCGGGGGCGGCGCCCTCGGCGGGCAGCGGCAGCCTGAGCAGCGGTACGTGTCCGTCGCGGCGGCGCAGCTCGTCGCCCAGGCCGGGGCTGGCGTGGGCGGCCTCGGCGGCCAGTTCGCGGGCTTCGGCGAGCGACCAGCGCACGCCGCCGGTACGTCCCACCACGGCGGGTTCGTCGCTCACGGCGAGCACCGCGGCGAACCCGACGCCGAACCGGCCCACGGCCATCTCGGTGTCGGCCCGCTTGGCGCTGGCGCGCAGGGTGGACAGCGACTCGACGCCGATGGCGTCCAGGGGGGCGCCGGTGTTCGCGGCGGCCAGCACGGCGGGGGTGTCGGGGCCCGCGGGGTGCAGGGTCAGCCGGAGCCTGCCCGTGGTGTTCGCGCGGGCGGCCGCGTCGGCGGCGTTCTGGGCGAGCTCCACGACGAGGCGGTCGCGGTAGCCGCCGAGCGCGAGGTCCTCCTCGGCGTTGGCGTCCTCGCGGAACCTGGCCGGGCCCGCGCCCCAGGCGTTCAGGACCCCGCGCCGCAGCCGCGCCGTCCCGAAGGGGTCGGCCCCTTCGGGAGCCATCGCCTTGACGATCACGCCGTACTCCGCTCTGCTCCTGCCCCGCGTGTGCCGGGGGCTGCGGGGCGAAGGTACCGCGCGTTGGGCGTGCGCCTTCAATTCTCCCCACCCCGCCCCTTCCCCAGACCCTCCGGGGGAATCGGGTCGGGTGCGGGCTGGTGCGTCCGGAGGGGCGGGGACGGGGGTCGCGTGCTCGGCGGGGTCCGCTGGGGCTGTGCCCCAGACCCCGGGAGGGCCCCACCCCACCCCTTCCCGAAACCCGCCGGGGGTGGGTGGGATCGGCTACAGCCGGTGGTTCGGGTGCGGGCCGTCCGTGGCTGGTCGCGCAGTTCCCCGCGCCCCCATGCGGGGACTTCGTCCCCCGCACCCCTCTCGGGGCAGGGGCGGAGCCCCCAGCCGCGCCGCGGGTTGGGGCGGGTTACGAGTGACCCAGGTCCTCCGTCGCGTCCGGTGTGTCCGGGACCGAGCCCTCCCGAGGGGGCCGCACGGCCAGGACGTCGGGGGCCACCGTGTCCAGGACCGGCGGGGCCGGACGGGGCGGCTTCGGCATGACCGCCGCCTCGGAGTGGCCGCCGCAGCCGTAGTCCAGGGCCACGACACGCCCGTCCGCGGGACCGAATTCGTTGGCGCAGATCCCGAACGCCTGGGAGAGGGATCCCGCGATCGGGACGAGGAAGGCGCAGGACACGCACGAGGCCGGCGCCGCCTGAGCCATCGCGGTCTTGCCGCCGAAGGACTCCTCCCACCGGTCGGCCGCCGTGTGCAGCCCGTACCGCGACAGGACGCGCGCCCTGCGCATGCCGAGTTCCTCGGCGAGGGCGGCGATGGAGCCGCGCGTGGTGGCCGCCGGGGTCTCCAGGTCGGACAGCTCGGCGTCCTCCGCGTCGACCCGCTCGGCCATCTCCTCGGAGACCACGGAGTTCGGCGGCGGTACGTCCTCGCCGGAATACCCCGGCTCCAGGCGCAGGTCGTCGGCCTCGGTGGGCAGCAGGTCGCCGGGGCCCATGTCGCCGGGGCGCAGCCGCTCGCTCCACGGCACCCACTCCGGGGCCTGGAGGGCGTCCGGGCCGGGCAGCAGGACCGTCTCGTCGAGGGTGACCAGCTTGGCGCGGGACGCCCGGGCGACGGTCACCGCCCAGCGCCAGCCCCGGTAGCCCGGTTCCTTGCACTCGAAGAAGTGCGTGACGACCCGGTCGCCCTCCGAAACCAGGGCCACATGCTCGCCGACCACCCCGGGTGCGGCGGCTTCCTCCGCCGCCTCGCGGGCTAGGTCGACCGCCTCGGCGCACAGGCGGTCAGGGGTACGGCTTCGCGTCGTCGCAGCACTCACAGGTCTCGCTTCTCTCCTACGCCGTCTCACGGGTGCGCCGGGGAGCCGAATGCGTACGGGCGGCGGGCGGAGCGGACCAGGGGGCCGCGTCAACGTCCGCGCCCGGGCGATCAACTGCCCAGCGGCTGTCCAGTTCACTGACCAAGGGGATCCCCCTTGCTCCGTATGAGCGTGGAGGCGCACCTTCTGCGATCCATTCTGCGGGATCGCGGAGAGGCGCGCGGCCTTGGGCAGCCGCGGGCGGCGCGCCTGTCACGCTACCCCCTTCGTGGCCCCCGGCCCACCTGCGCGTCCGAATCCTGGTTCGGGTCGGACGGGCTTGGGGCACTATGGCCAGGTGGCAACCGCAAGGTCGTCAGGGTCTTCGGACGCATCCGGCCGCCTGCGCAAAGCGGGCCGGGCGGTCGGTCGCGCCCTGCATCTGCCGTTCACGGGGACGGCCCGTTCGATCAGAAAAGCGACCCACGCGCACGGCGCCGGTGAGTCGGGGCTCGGCAAACTGATCGAGCTGCACGCGGTGAACGGCGCCGGCGACGTCATGATCACGGTGGCGCTCGCCTCGACCGTGTTCTTCTCCGTTCCGACCGACCAGGCGCGCGGCCGGGTCGCCCTGTACCTGGCGATCACGATGGCGCCGTTCACTCTCCTGGCGCCCGTCATCGGCCCGCTGCTCGACCGGATGCCGCACGGCCGCCGCGCCGCGATGGCCGGCGCGATGCTGGCCCGCGCGCTGCTCGCCCTCACGATGTCCGGCGCGGTCGCCACCGGCGGCCTGGAGCTGTACCCGGCGGCCCTGGGCGTACTGGTGGCGTCGAAGGCGTACGGCGTGGTCAGGAGCGCCGTGGTGCCGCGCCTGCTGCCACCCCGCTTCTCCCTGGTGAAGGCGAACTCGCGGGTCACTCTCGCCGGTCTGCTCGCCACGGGCATCGCCGCCCCGATCGGCGCCGGGCTCTCCCGTATCGGCCCCGAGTGGCCGCTGTACGGGGCGTTCTGCATCTTCGTCGCGGGTACGTTCCTGGCGTTCACGCTGCCCCACAAAGTCGACTCGGCGAAGGGCGAGGCCCGGGCCCAGCTCTCCGACCGCGGCGAACGCGGCGGCCGCAAGCCCAGTCTCCGTACGGTCGGCGTGTCCGTCCTGAACGGCCTGTACGCGAATGCCGCGCTGCGCGCGCTCTCCGGGTTCCTGATCTTCTTCCTGGCGTTCCTGCTGCGCGAGCACCCGCTGTCCGGGCAGAGCGCGGCCGTCTCGCTCGGCATCGTCGGCGTGTCGGCGGGCGTCGGCAACGCGCTGGGCACGGCGGTCGGTTCGCTGCTGCGGGCGCGCGGACCCGAGGTGCTCATCGTGACGATGCTGACGATCGCGCTGGGGGCCGCGGTCCTGTCGGCGGCGTTCTTCAGCGGCCTGATGGTGGCCGTGCTCGGCGCGACAGCCGGGTTCACCCAGGCCCTCGCCAAGCTGGCCCTGGACGCGATGATCCAGCGCGACGTGCCGGAAGAGGTCCGTACGTCCGCGTTCGCCCGATCCGAGACGCTGCTCCAGGTGGCGTGGGTGCTCGGCGGTGCGATCGGCATAGCGCTGCCGCTCAACGGGATCCTCGGCATGGCGGTGGCCGCGGCCCTGCTCGCGCTGGGAGCGGCCGTCTCGGTACGGGGCCTGCTCGGCGCGGCCCGGCGCGGCACGCCGCATCCCCGCGTGGCGTGAGCGACGTACGACGACGTACGACACGGCACGCCGCACCCCCGCGCGGCTTGGCTCGGGGCGACCGATAGCCTTCGCTCCATGACCGTTGCGTTCACTTCCGGTAGGACCCGCCGGGCCGGCCTCGCACTCGCCGCCGCCTCCGCCGGACTCCTCGTCCTCTCCGCCTGCGACAAGCCGACGCCTCTCGCGACCGTGACGGTCGGCACGAACTCCGTGAGCTCCGAGGCGTCCTGCCGCGGCGAGGACGGCCAGCCGCTCGCCGAGGCCAAGCTCACCAGCTGCCTCAGCGGCGTCAAGGACACCAAGTCGATCAAATACGCGCCCGGCGCGACCCTGCGCCTCGGCGTCGACCCCAAGGTCGTCGAGGACGGCGGCAAGTGGATCGCGCTCCTGGACGGCAGCCCGATCACCGAGGCGTCCGCCCAGACCTACCGGAGCTTCCCCGGCGCCGACGTCTTCTCGACCGGCGGGCAGGGTGCCGCGCCGAAGGAGAAGAAGATCAGCATCGTGCGGGTCGACAAGGACAACAAGCCCGAGTCGGTCTGGAGCTTCACGCTCAAGCGCACCAACTCCTGACGGCCGGGCCCCGCCTGATGCGTGTGCTGGTGGTGACCGCGGTGGCGGCGGAGGCGGACTCCGTCGCCGCCGGTCTCGTCCGCGCCGGATACGCGTCGCCGGGCGAGGAAGAACCCGTACCCGTACGTCCCGGCCCCGCGCAGCCGCCACTCGCCCGCTTCCGTGCCGAGGGCCACGACGTCGCCCTTGACGTGCTGCCCGCCGGGGTGGGCCCCGCAGCGGCCGCGGCCGGCACCGCCCTCGCCCTCGCCCGCACCCCGTACCACCTGGTGATCTCGGCCGGGATCGGCGGCGGCTTCCCCGGCGTCGCGCCGCTCGGCTCGCTCGTCGTCGGCTCGGACATGGTCGCGGCCGATCTCGGCGCCGACTCCCCCGAAGGCTTCCTGCCGCTGCCCGAACTCGGCTTCGGCCGTGACCGCCTGGCCTCCCCGCACGGCCTGTGCCAGGACGTCGCCCGGGCACTCGGCGCCCTGCGCGGCACCGTCCTCACCGTCAGCACCGCCACCGGCACCGCCGAGCGGGCCGCCGAGCTCCTGGCCCGCCACCCGTCCGCCGCCGCCGAGGCGATGGAGGGCTTCGGCGTCGCCGAGGCGGCGGACCAGTACGGCCTGCCGGTCCTCGAAATCCGCGCGGTCTCCAACTCCGTCGGCCCGCGCGACCGTTCGGCCTGGCGCATCGGCGACGCGCTCGCCGCCCTCACCGACGCATTCGGGAAGCTCCCGCCCGTACTGGAGAGTTGGACGTCACATGAGCACTGAACCGGCGCTGCGGATCGCCTACTCCCCCTGCCCGAACGACACCTTCGTCTTCGACGCGTGGGCGCACGGCCGGGTGCCCGGCGCGCCCGCGCTCGACGTGACGTTCGCCGACATCGACATCACCAACGGCATGGCCGAGCGCGGCGAGTTCGACGTGCTCAAGGTGTCGTACGCGGTGCTGCCGTGGGTGCTTGAGGAGTACGCGCTGCTGCCGTGCGGCGGCGCGCTGGGACGGGGCTGCGGCCCGCTCGTCCTCACCCGGGAGCCCGGCGTGGAGCTGACGGGCAGGACGATCGCCGTGCCGAGCGAGAAGTCGACGGCGTACCTGCTGTTCCGGCTGTGGGCCGCGGACGTCGTGCCGGGCGGGGTCGGCGAGGTCGTCGTCATGCCGTTCCACGAGATCATGCCGGCGGTGCGCGACGGCAAGGTGGACGCCGGACTCGTCATCCACGAGGCCCGCTTCACGTACCAGAACTACGGCCTGCACTGCCTCGCCGACATGGGCCAGCACTGGGAGTCGACGACCGGTCTGCCCATCCCGCTCGGCGCGATCATCGCCAAGCGCTCGCTCGGCGAGGACACGCTGCGGCTGCTCGCCGAGTCGGCCCGCACCTCCGTGCGGCTCGCCTGGGACGACCCCGAGGCGTCGAGGCCCTACGTACTGGAGCACGCCCAGGAGATGGACCCGGCGGTGGCCGACCGGCACATCGGGCTCTACGTCAACGAGTTCACCGCCGACCTCGGCGAGGACGGCTACGCCGCGGTGCGCGGCCTCCTGACACGCGCCGCGGCCGAGGGGCTCGTACCGCCCCTCGGCCGCGATGCGCTGCGTTTCGTACGGAGTTAACGGAGTTAGACGTCCAACTGGTCGGCCACCGCGCGCAGCAGGCCGGCGATCTTCTTGCCGGCCGCCTTGTCGGGGTAGCGCCCCTTCTCCAGCATCGGCGTGATGTTTTCGAGCAGCGTCGTCAGGTCCTGCACGATGGAGGCCAGTTCGTCGGGCTTGCGGCGCTGGGCTGCGGCCACCGAGGGGGCCGGGTCGAGGACCGTGACGGAAAGGGCCTGGTCACCGCGCTGCCCGGCGACGACTCCGAACTCGACGCGCTGTCCGGGCTTGAGTGCGTCGACCCCGGCGGGGAGCACGGAGGAGTGGACGAAGACGTCGCCGCCGTCGTCCCGGGAGAGAAAGCCGAAGCCCTTCTCGCTGTTGAACCACTTGACCTTGCCGGTAGGCACGTCTGTCCTCGTCCTCGTACTCGTCGTTGTGTGCGGGGCGCCGAAAACGGCTCTGGATAGCACTACAGCGGGTCGCCTTCCGACCCGCCGACACCAAGGCTAATGGTCCAGGGGCAGCTGACAAGACGTCCCGGCCTGTCCTTACGAGCAGGGAACTACCCTGGCGGGGTGAGTACCGAAACCCAGGCCAAGGCCGACCGCGACGCCCCCACCACCGGTGATCGGCTGGTTCGTGTCGGCGTCGTCGTGTTCTTCGTCGGCGCGCTCGCCACGCTGGTCACAGTGGCACCGCTGTTCCTGCACACCGCGACGTTCCCGTCGGTCGCCTATCTCGTCTGCATGCTGATGGGCGTCGGCTTCCTGATCGCGGGAGCGGGCGTGCTGCTCACCGTCGCGGAGCAGCGCCGCCAGGCCCGTGCCTGACCCCGCCGACGCCCACCTGAACCGACCGGCCCCGTACGCGAGTACGAGGCCGCGCTGTCAAGCGCGTTCGGCGGCGTAACCCTTCAACCAGGCCGGAAATGACGTCAGATCGTCGAGGACGACGTCGGCGCCGGCCGCGCGCAGTTCGTCCGCGCCGATCGGCCCGGTCGGCACCGCGACGGACAGGGCGCCCGCGGCCCGCGCGCCGAGCACGTCCCCGAGGTGATCGCCGACGTACACCGCGGCGCCGTGCTCGCGCAGCGCGGTCGCCTTGCCCTCGGCCCACAGCCCGCCGACGACCTCGTCCGGGGTGATGCCGAGGTGGTCGAGGTGCAGCCGGGCCTGCGGCGCGTTCTTGGCGGTGACGACGACCGCGCGGCCGCCGAGCTCCTGGACCGCGCGTATCGCGTCGGCCGCGCCGGGCAGCGCGGGCGTCGGCAGGATCGCGCGCGTGGGATAGATCTCACGGTATTTGAGGACCATCTCCGCGATGAGCTCCTCGGGGAACCAGTGCCGCAGCTCCCAGTCGAGCGGCGGCCCGAGCCTGCTGACGGCCTGGTCGGCGTCGATGTACGTCCCGGTAGTGGCGGAAAGCTCCTGGTAGACGGCGTGGATGCCGGGCCGGGAGTCGATCAGGGTCATGTCGAGGTCGAAGCCGACCGTGGGCGCGTCGAGGGGCATAGGGGCCATTGTGCCCAGGTGGGCGGCGCGCCCGGCCCCCTAGACTGGCGCCGTAGTTAGCCAAGCCTTACCAAATCCCGACCGCCTTGCCTCGACCGCCTCGCCGAATACCGATCTGTGATGGGTCCTATGCCAGCCGCCACACCCCGCCGGACCAGACGCGTGCTCGCGACGGCGGCGGCCGTCGTAGCCCTCCTCGTCGCCGTCCTGCTCTCGCTCGCCGTGGGCGCGCGTCAGATCCCGCCGTCGGAGGTCCTGGACGCCCTGTTCGGCGGCGCGCACACCCCCAACGCCGAGGTCGTCCGCGAACTGCGGGTGCCGCGCACCCTGATCGGCCTGATGGTCGGCGCCGCGCTCGCGGTCGCGGGCACGGTCCTCCAGGGCATCACCCGCAACCCCATCGCCGACCCCGGCATCCTCGGCATCAGCCAGGGCGCCTCGGTCGGGGTGGTCCTGGCGATCGCGTTCCTCGGCGTGCACACGCTGACGGGGTATGTGTGGTTCGCGTTCGCGGGCGCGGCCGTCGCCTCCGTCGTCGTGTACGCGATCGCCTCCAGCGGGCGCGGCGGGGCGACGCCGGTGAAGCTCGCGCTGAGCGGCGCCGCGATCAACGCGCTGCTGGTGTCCGTGACGATGGGCGTGCTCACCACGAAGGCCGCCGCGCTCGACGAGTTCCGCTTCTGGCAGGTCGGCTCGCTGGCCGGCCGGGACGCCCAAGTCGCCCACCAGATCTGGCCGTTCCTGCTGGTCGGCGTCGTGCTCGTGGCCTGGGTGGCGCGAGGCCTGGACGCGCTGGCGCTCGGCGAGGACGTGGCGAAGGGCCTCGGCCAGAACGTTGCGACGGTACGCGTCCTGGGCGGCATCGGCGCGACCGTGCTGACCGGCGTCGGAGTGGCGGCGGCCGGGCCGATCGCCTTCATCGGTCTCGCGATCCCGCACATCGCCCGTGCGATCGTGGGCGGCGACCACCGCTGGGTGCTGCCGATGGCGGCGCTCGTGGGCCCGGTGATGCTCCTGGTCGCCGACACGATCGGCCGGATCGTCTTCCCGCCGGGCGAGATCCCGGCGGGCGTGATGACCGCCCTGATCGGCGTGCCGTTCCTGGTGACGCTGGTCCGCAGGAAGGCGGTGCCGGCATGAGCGGCCTGTGGTGGTTCTTCGGGAAGGCGGGCCCGGCATGAGTTCCGTATCCGCGACAGCGGCCCCGGTGCGCCCCGCCGGCTACACCGTCGTACGGGCGGGACGCGCGGCCTTCCTCCTGCACCGCAGGGCGACGGCGGTGGGCGCGTCCCTCCTCCTGCTCCTCGCCGCGCTCTGCGTCGCCTACCTCTGCGTGGGCGAGAGCTTCGTGGCGCCCGGCGACGTACTCAAGGTGCTGACCGGCCAGGACTCGTACGCCGAACTCGTCGTCGGCACGCTGCGGCTGCCGCGCATGGTGGTCGGGCTGATGGTGGGCGCCGCGTTCGGCATCGCGGGCGGGCTCATCCAGACCGTCGCACGCAACCCGCTGGCCAGCCCCGACATCATCGGCATCAGCCAGGGCGCGTCGGCGCTGACGGTCGGCGCGATGACGTTCGGGGTCACCTCGTACACCGTGCTGCCCTACCTGTCCGTCGTCGGCGGCGTCCTGGCGGCGGCCCTCGTGTACGTCTTCGCCTGGCGCGGCGGGCTGCACGCGACGCGCTTCGTGCTGATCGGCATCGGCTTCGCGATCGCCCTTCGCTCGATCACCACGCTGTTCATGACCAAGGGCGACTACCTGGTCGCCCAGCAGGCGCAGATCTGGATGACGGGCTCGCTCAACGGGCGCGGCTGGGAGGAGGCGGCGCCGCTCGGATGGGTGCTGCTCCTGCTCGTGCCCGCCGTGCTGTGGGCGGCCCGCGCGCAGCGCACGGTCTCCCTCGACGACGACACCGCGACCGCGCTCGGCGTACGGCTCGGCCGGGTGCGGCTGGGCCTGGTGGTGACCGGCGTGGTCCTCGCCTCGGTGGCGACGGGGGCTGCGGGACCCGTCGACTTCGTCGCGCTGCTCGCCCCCCAGATCGCCCGCCGGATGACGCGGACGGCCCAAATACCCTTGTTCTGCTCGGCGTTGACGGGTGCGGTCATCGTGGTCCTGGCCGACCTGCTCGCCCGGAAGCTGTTCTCGCCGACCGAGCTTCCGGTGGGCGTGCTCACCGCGGTGATCGGCGCCCCGTACCTGATCTGGCTGATCGTGCGCAGCCGTACGACTGGAGGCAAGTAGATGACCAGCCGGCTGACGGCCCGCGAGCTGACCCTCGCCTACGAGGACCGCACCGTCGTGCACGGGCTCGACCTCGCCGTGCCGGACGGGCGGGTGAGTGTCATCGTCGGCCCCAACGCGTGCGGCAAGTCCACCACGCTGCGGGCGCTCGGACGGCTGCTGAAGCCGCGCGGTGGCGCGGTCCTGCTCGACGGTACGGAGCTGGCGCGCATCCCCACCAAGAAGATCGCCCAGTCGATCGGGCTGCTCCCGCAGTCGCCCGTCGCGCCCGAGGCCATCACCGTGGCCGACCTGGTCTCGCGCGGGCGCCAGCCGCACCAGCACTGGTGGCAGCAATGGTCCGACGCCGACGAGCGGGCGGTCACGGACGCGATGGACCGCACGGATGTGGCGGGGCTTGCCGACCGCCCGGTCGACGAACTCTCCGGCGGCCAGCGCCAGCGCGTGTGGATCGCGATGGCACTCGCGCAGGAGACGGACGTTCTCCTCCTCGACGAGCCGACCACGTATCTCGACATCTCCCACCAGGTCGAAGTCATGGACCTGGTACGGCAGTTGAACCACGAGCGGGGCCGTACGGTGGTGATGGTGCTGCACGATCTCAACCAGGCCGCGCGGTACGCCGACCACCTCGTGGCGATGAAGGCGGGGCGGATCGTCGCCGAGGGCCGCCCCGAGGACGTGGTGACGGCGGATCTCGTACGCGAGGTGTTCGGCCTGGACTCGGTGGTGGTCCCGGACCCGGTGACGGGCTCGCCCCTGGTGGTGCCCGGCGCCCCCTACTCGCCCCCTTCGGACTGCTCACCCCCCTCGGAGAGGATCCCTCGATGACGATCCCCCGCCGCGCCGCACTGGCGGGCGCGCTGGCGTTGACGAGTGCGCTGACAATGGCGCTGACGGTGACCGCATGCTCGTCTTCCGGCAGGTCCAACTCACCTTCCACAGAAGGCAGTTCACACGTCATCAAGACCGCGATGGGGGACGTGCGGGTCAAGGACCACCCCCAGCGGGTCGTCGTCCTGGACACGGCGGAACTCGACTCGGCGATCACGCTGGGCGTGAAGCCGGTGGGCGCGACGCACGCCGACGTGGCCTCCGGGTTCCTCGACTACCTCCCCAAGGACAAGCTGGCCGGGATCAAGGACGTCGGCGCGATGATGAACCCCGGCCTGGAGTCCATCGCGGCGCTCAGGCCCGACCTGATCCTGACCAGCAAGGTGCGGCACGGCGACAAGTACGCCGAGCTGTCGAAGATCGCGCCGACGGTGATGACGGAGTCCACGGGCTACCCCTGGAAGCAGAACTTCCAGCTGCATGCGCAGGCGCTGGGCAAGGTGGCCGAGTCGAAGCGGATCATCGATCAATACGGGGCGCACGTACGGGAGTTGACGGCCCGGCTCGGCGGGCCGGCCAAGGCGGCGGCACTCAAGGTGAACGTCGTCCGCTTCGTCGAGGGCGCGGACATCCGGATCTACGGCCGCAAGAACTACATCGCGACCGTGCTGGCCGACGTCGGCCTCGGGCGCCCTGCCGTCGTCGACCGGGCGAAGGACGGCTTCTCGTACGACGTGAGCCCCGAGCGGATCGACCTCGCGGACGCGGACGTCATCTTCCACGCGACGTACGGCGACCCGGCGAAGTCGAAGGCGACGCGGACGCTGGGCAGCGCGCTGTGGAAGGGCCTGCCCGCTGTCCGCGCGGGCCGGGTCCACGCGGTGGACGACCAGCTGTGGATCCAGGGCATCGGGTACGGGGCGGCGGAGGCGGTCCTGCGGGAGCTGGGCGGGATGCTGCCGAGGTAGGGGGCCGCGCCGGCGCCCCAGGGGGGCCGAGCCGTCCAGCCCCGCCGAACGGGCGGGAGGGTGGGAAAACGCGCCCCCTACCTCCCGCCCCGTTGGGACCGCCACACCAAGAACGCCGCTGACGACACCGCCGCCACCCTGATCAGCCACGGCCACATCCCCGTCAGGGCCGCACCCATCTCGCCCTGGGCGATCGGATCGCCCCAGCGGCCGTCCTGGCGGCCCCAGAGCCAGATCAGGCCGCCGAGCAGGGTCAGGCCCGGCATGCCCAGGACCGCCCACTTCGACTCCGCCCGGCTCAGCCTTCGGGACGCGTACGCGAGGAGCCAGCCCGCCCCCAGTGCCAGCCACAGGCCGAACAGCGCGCCCGCCACCAGCAGCGCCGCCGCGATGAGGAGGAGGGGATTCGTCAGGCCCGAACGTACCTCGGCCGAACGGCGAAGGCGCGGGCGCAGGCGCCGCCGTACGGGCGTCTCCTCGACGACGTCATCGGCTTCGACATCCTCATCCGCATCCGCCCCCGTGACCGACCCGGCCGACCCGACCCGCTCGGCCCGCTCCTCCTCACCCTCCCCCGGCGGCTTCAGCAGGTCCGGGATCTCCACGCCGCCCACGAACCCCGGCACCGCGTCGCCCCCCAGCGGGCCCGGCTCGACCCGCCACCAGTCCGGCTCGACGCCCTGCGTGCCCAGTTCGTCCATGCCCGCCAGATGCGGCGGCGTCGGCAGCGTGGGGGGCGTCTCCTCCACCTCGCGCGGACGCGGGACGCGTTTGCCCCGCCCCGGGAACAGCCGGTCCCGCTGAACCGGCACGGCCACATCCGGCGCGGGTTCCGGAACGTACGACCCCCCGGAACCAGAACGAGAGCCCGAGCCCGAAGCCGCGCCCGGCCCCGCCCCGGACCCGCCCGCAGCCCGCTCCACCACCTCCTCCGGCGTACCGAACCGCCCGAGGACACGCCGTACCGTCGCCGGAGTCTCGCTCCCGTACTTCGCCCGCTGCTTGTCGATCTCGTTGCGCAGCGACGACACCAGGCGCATCCGGTCCCCGGAGGGCAGTTGCCGCTGCTGGGCCAGGTCGCCGACCCGGCTCAGGTAGTCGTAGACCAGCTGGTCGCTCTCGATCCCCACGCGCGTTTCCCCTCCACGGGCCCCGCCCTACCCGAACTCTCGAAGAGCATTCGAAGAGCACTCCACGAGCAGGGACCCCCATCCAAACCCTCAAGGAGCAGGGGGACCCCGGCCGCCCTGAGAGCCGCGTCCGCCGGTCCGGTCGCGTTTCGGACACCGTCTCTGGGTCCTGACGGTAGCGCGCACGGGCTACCGTGGGGCGGATGGGGACCGGCGAGCGCAATCAGGAGGCGCACGTGGCCGAAGGAACGACCGGCGCGACGAACCGGGCTGCCACGGCGCCCCGCACCGCCGCCTCGGCACCCCGCACCCTCGCCGAGGCCCTGCGTGCCCGCCCCGACGAGTCCCTCGCCGCGCTGCTGCGGACCCGCCCCGACCTGCTCAACCCGGTACCGGGCGACCTCACGCAGCTGGCCACCCGCGCCGGCACCCGCGCCTCCGTCGTACGGGCCCTTGAGCGGCTGGACAGGTTCGCCCTGCAGACCGCGCAGGTCCTCGCCGTGGCGCCGGACCCGGCCCCGTACGACGCCGTACGCAGTCTGCTCGCCGGGGACGACGGCGATCCGGCGGTCGAGGACGCGCTGCCCGGCGCCCTCGCCACGCTGCGCGAGCAGGCCCTGGTCTGGGGCGGCGACGACCGGCTGCGCCTGGTGCGCACCGTCCGCGAACTGCTCGCGCCCTCCCCCACGCACCCCTCCCCCACCGGCCTCGGCCCGACCGTCGCCGAGGCCACCGCGGGGATGTCGCCGGGCCGCGTCCAGGAGATCCTCCAGAGCGCCGGGCTCCCGGCCACCCACGACCCGGTGTCCGCGGTCGCGGCGCTGACCTCGCTGTTCACCGACCGGGCGCGGATGGCGGAGCTGCTCGACTCCGCGCCGTCCGACGCGCTCACCGTCCTCGACCGGCTGGTGTGGGGCCCGCCGTACGGCGAGGTCTCCGCCGATCCGCCGCCCCCGGTGCGCTGGCTGCGCGACCACGGCCTGCTGCTCCCGGCGTCCGCGCGCACCCTGGTGCTGCCGCGCGAGGTCGCCCTGCATCTGCGCGCCGGGCGCGCGCACCGCACCACGGAGCCGGTGCCGCCCGCCGTCGCGCCGCTGCGCGAGTACCGTCCACAGGTTGTGGACGCCACCGCCGCGGGCCAGGCGTTCACCGCGCTGACCACCGTGGAGGACCTGCTCGCCGAGTGGAACGAGGGCGGCCCCGCCGTGCTGCGCGCGGGCGGCCTGTCCGTACGCGACCTGAAGCGGGCCGCGATCGCCCTCGACACCACCGAGCCGATCGCCGCGTTCTGGCTCGAACTCGCTTACGCCGCAGGCCTGTTGGCGTCCGACGGCGAGGCGGACGAGCGCTATGCGCCGACCCCCGAGTACGACGACTGGCTGGAGCTGCCGCCCGCCGAGCGGTGGGCCCGGCTCGCGGTGGCCTGGCTGACCGCGACCCGTACCGCCGGGCTCGTCGGCGAGCAGGACGCCAAGGGCCGCACCCTCGCCGCGCTCGGCCCGGACCTCGACCGCTCCCCCGCGCCCGAGGTCCGCCACCGTGTCCTGACCCTGCTCACCACCCTGCCCGACGCCACCTCTCCGGACCCCGAGTCGCTGCTCGCCCGGCTCCGTTGGGAGCGCCCGGCCCGCAGCGGCCCCGACGACCTGCGCTCGCGGCTTGCCCAATGGACGCTGTCCGAGGCCGAGTTGCTGGGTGTGACCGGCCGGGGCGCGCTGACCACCCACGGCCGCGCCCTCCTCGCCCCGGCCTCCGGCGCCGTGGAACGCGAGGCGCTCGGCCTGCTCGCCGCGAAGGCGCTGGCCCCGCACCTGCCCGAGCCCGTCGACCACGTCCTGCTCCAGGCGGACCTGACGGCGGTCGCGCCCGGCCCGCTCAGGCGCCCGCTCGCGGCGATGCTCGGCGTGCTCGCCGACATCGAGTCCAAGGGCGGCGCCACCGTCTACCGCTTCACCGCGGGCTCGGTGCGCCGCGCCCTCGACGCCGGCCAGACCGCCTCCGACCTGCAGGCTTTCCTGACCGAGCACAGCCGTACGCCGGTTCCGCAGCCGCTCAGCTACCTCATCGACGACGTGGCCCGCAGGCACGGCCACCTCAGGGTGGGCGCCGCTTCGGCGTACGTACGCTGCGACGACGAGGCGATGCTGGGCGAGATCCTCGCCGACAAACGCAGCCAGCCGCTGCGCCTGCGCCGGCTCGCCCCCACCGTCCTGGCCACCACGGCCGAGCCGGCCGCGCTGCTCGACGGGCTGCGGTCGATGGGGTACGCGCCGGCCGCCGAGTCCGCCGAGGGCGACGTCCTGATCACCCGCGCCGACTCCCGCCGAACCCCGCGCCGCGCGGCGCCCGTACCGGTCCCGGACGGCCCGCCCCTGCCGGACGAGACGCTGCTCGACGCGGCGGTACGGGCGATCCGGGCGGGCGACACGGCGGCGACGGTCGTACGCAAGTCGCCGGAGGCGGCGGAGCGGACGGACGGCTCCCTGCCGCGCACGTCCCCGGCGGAGACCCTGGCGACGGTGCAGGCGGCAGCCATGACTGGCTCGGCGCTGTGGATCGGGTACGTGAACGCGGAGGGGACGGCGAGCCAGCGCGTCATCGCACCCGTGCGCGTGGAAGGCGGCTTCGTAACCGCATACGACCACACGGCGGACGAGGTCCGCACCTATCCGCTGCACCGCATCACAGGCGTGGCGGAACTGGCCGACGACCCGGCGTAGCCCCCCTGCCCTGGGGCTCCGCCCCAGACCCCCTATCGCGCCTGAAGGGCGCTCGTCCTCAAACGCCGGACAGGCTGAAATGCCTCGGTGCGGACCAGCACCGTACTGCCAGGGGCGCGGGGAACTGCGCGAGCAACCACGCACGGTCCGCAGCCGAATCGTCGTCCCCCGGCGGGTTTCGGGAAGGGGCGGGGTGGGGAAAACCGCGCGCCCAGCGCGAACGCCCCGCACCCGAACCGCAACCGGCGGCAGCCCCCAGGGGCAAGGGCCTAGTCGATGTCGACCGGCCCGTCCCCCTTGCCCTCCGGGCGGGACGGCTCGGCCTTGCCGGACAGCAGGCCCGGCAGGGACAGCTGGGCCCCGGTCTTGGAGTCCGGGCGCGGGTCGCCGGACCCGCTCAGGTTCTGCCGGACCGAGTCCAGGATCGTCAGCCCCTGGCCCACCAGACCCGCCGCGATCTCGCCGAGCCCGTCCGCCCCGTTCAGCACGTTCACATTCGCGCCCGCGAGACCCCCCGCCGCCTCCTTCACGATCTGCGGCAGCTGGTCGATCAGCATCCGGTCGAGCGCGACGCGGTCGTACGACGCCGCGGCCTCCGCCTGGATCTTCATGCGCTCGGCCTCGGCGATCGCGAGCACCTTGATGCGCTCGGCCTCGGCCTGCGCGGGCTTGACGATCTCGGCGACCAGTTGCTGCTGGCGGAGCTCGGCGGCGCGCTGGGCCAGTTCGGTCTGCGCGGCGAGGACCTCCTGCTGGGCGTGGGCCTGGGCGAGCGGGCCGGCCTGGGCGGCCTGCGCCTGCGCGCGGTCGATCTCCGCCGAGTACTCGGCCTTCACGACCGCGGTCTGCCGCGCGTACTCCGCCTGGTTGCGCGCCGCGACCTGCTCGGCCTCGACGGAGGCCTGGGTTGCCTGCGCCTGGGCGACCTGGGCGGCCCGCTGGATGGCGGCCTTGTGCGGCGCGGACATCGCGTCGATGTAGCCGACGTCGCCGTCGTCGATGGACTGGATCTGCAGCGAGTCCACGATCAGACCGATCTTCGCCATCTCGGTCTTCGAGGTCTCCAGGACCTCCGCGGCGAGCTTCTGCCGCTCGGTGACGATCTCCTCGACGGTCATCGAGCCGATGATGGACCGCAGGTGACCGGCGAAGATCCGGCCGGTCAGGACCGACATCTGGTCCTGGTCGGACAGGAAGCGCTGGCCCGCGTTCACGATCGACTCGGTGTCGTTGCCGACCTTGAACGCGATCACCGCGCGGACGTGCAGCGCGATGCCCTGCTTGGTCACACAGGTCTCGGTGACCTCGGCCTCGCACATCGAAAGCGTGAGGAAGCGGGTCTTGCGGAAAATCGGCAGGACGAACTTGCCGTGGCCGGTCACTACGCGGAACGGGGCGCCCCCGAGGCCGCGCCTGCCACCCGAGATCAGCATCGCCTCGTCGGGGGCGGGCACCCGGTAACCGAACATCCTTTGTCTCCTTAGAAGTGACGTCTTGGCCGGTCAGAAACGACGTCTCAGCCGGCGGAACGACGTCTCAGCCGGCGTCGGCGGAGAAGCCGCCCAACGCATCCAACGGATCGGCCCACTCGATGACGTCCACCTGGCGGGTGCCACGGGATCCGATCACGAGCACGGTCGCCCCCTTCGGCAGGGGTTCCTCCGACCAGGCGAGGAAGGCCTCGGTACCGCCTCGTACGCTCACCACGACCTCGCCGGGTCCGGCGGTTCCACGGGTGGCGACGAGCAGCACTCCGGGGCAGCCGATCACGGCTTCGTCCTGATCCACGGCCTGGCGCCCCCATCGTTCTGGTCCTGGGTTCCAGACCTTAGACCTGCCGGGATCAGCCGCCTATCCTCGGGCCTGCACGTCTTGCGCCTACCCCTCGTAACTCCCGCCGAAGAGCAGGAAGAGGCACATGATCAGGATCATGACGCCCATGGCCAGGACCTTCGAGATCATGAGGGCCATACCCACTCCCGACGCCCCCAGGCCGATCCGCGCTCCCCGCAGGCTCCGCCGGTGCGGCAGCAGCCAGCTCACGGCGACCAGCACGACGGGCAGTGCGTAGCACAGCACGATCATCTCCGAGGGTGATCCGAACCCGGACAGCACCGAGAGGTCGAACCAGGCGGAGAGGACCAGCGCCAGCGTGCACACGGAAGGCGCCACCCACCACCGGGCGTCCGGCCCGTTGAGCGGCAGCCGGCGTCCGGCGGGAGCCGAGGTCTGCTGGTACGCGTAAGGGTTCCACTGCGTCGTCATGCCCCCATCCCACCGGCCGCCCCCGCCCCACGGGCACCGTCCGCATACTCATCCGGTACGCATCCCGTACTCATCCGAGGGCCCCGTACTCACGGCCGACGCCGCGTGCCCCCGCATACGCACAGACCGTGCACGCCCCACCCGGGCCGCCGATACGGCAGACTGGAAGTTTGCCCGCCCTGCCCGGCGGGTCATCCGTCGGAAGGGACATTCCCCAGGTGACCGGACCACTCATCGTCCAGAGCGACAAGACCCTGCTCCTGGAGGTCGACCACGAGCAGGCCGACGCCTGCCGTCGCGCCATCGCGCCCTTCGCGGAGCTGGAGCGGGCCCCCGAGCACATCCACACGTACCGCGTGACGCCGCTGGGCCTGTGGAACGCGCGGGCCGCCGGGCACGACGCGGAGCAGGTCGTGGACGCGCTCGTCGAGTACTCGCGCTACCCCGTCCCGCACGCCCTGCTCGTCGACATCGCCGAGACGATGGCCCGCTACGGCCGCCTCACCCTGAGCAAGCACCCCGTCCACGGTCTCGTCCTCACCTCGACCGACCGGCCGGTCCTCGAAGAGATCCTGCGGTCGAAGAAGGTCACCCCGCTGGTCGGCGCCCGCATCGACGCGGACACGGTCGCCGTGCACCCCTCCGAGCGCGGCCAGATCAAGCAGACCCTGCTGAAGCTGGGCTGGCCGGCCGAGGACCTCGCCGGGTACGTCGACGGCGAGGCCCACCCCATCGAGCTCGCCGAGGACGGCTGGGCTCTGCGCCCGTACCAGAAGCAGGCCGTCGAAGGGTTCTGGCACGGCGGCAGTGGTGTGGTCGTGCTGCCCTGTGGCGCCGGAAAGACGCTGGTCGGGGCCGGTGCGATGGCCGAGGCGAAGGCGACGACGCTGATCCTGGTCACCAACACCGTCTCGGCCCGCCAGTGGAAGCACGAGCTGGTGAAGCGCACCAGCCTGACCGAGGACGAGATCGGCGAGTACAGCGGGACGCGGAAGGAGATCCGCCCGGTCACGATCGCGACGTACCAGGTCCTCACCACCCGCCGTAAGGGCGTCTACCCGCACCTGGAGCTGTTCGACTCGCGGGACTGGGGCCTGATCGTCTACGACGAGGTGCACCTGCTGCCCGCGCCGGTCTTCAAGTTCACCGCCGACCTCCAGGCCCGCCGCCGCCTCGGCCTGACCGCGACGCTGGTCCGCGAGGACGGCCGCGAGTCGGACGTGTTCTCCCTCATCGGGCCGAAGCGGTTCGACGCGCCGTGGAAGGAGATCGAGGCGCAGGGCTACATCGCGCCCGCCGACTGCGTCGAGGTCCGGGTCAATCTCACGGACAGCGAGCGCCTCGCGTACGCGACCGCCGAGACGGAGGAGAAGTACCGCTTCTGCGCGACGACCGCGACGAAGCGGAAGGTCACGGAGGCGCTGGTACGGAGGTTCGCGGGTCAGCAGATCCTCGTCATCGGCCAGTACATCGACCAACTCGACGAGCTGGGCGAGCACTTGAACGCGCCCGTCATCAAGGGCGAGACGACCAACGCCCAGCGCGAGAAGCTGTTCGGCGCGTTCCGTGAGGGCGAGATCAGCGTGCTCGTGGTGTCGAAGGTGGCGAACTTCTCGATCGACCTGCCGGAGGCGACGGTCGCCATCCAGGTGTCGGGCACGTTCGGCTCCCGCCAGGAGGAGGCTCAGCGCCTGGGCCGGGTCCTGCGCCCGAAGGCGGACGGCCATCAGGCCCACTTCTATTCGGTGGTCGCACGCGACACCATCGACCAGGATTTCGCGGCCCACCGCCAGCGCTTCCTGGCCGAACAGGGCTACGCCTACCGGATCATGGACGCGGACGAACTACTGGCGGACAACTGAGAGTTGGCCACACAGCCCCGGCGGATGATCAGCACAATCGGCACGGGGAGGCCATACCTGTCGGGGTTGTCAGTGGTGGCTGCTTGTCAGTGGTGGCTGCTTGTCAGTGGTGGCTGCTTTCAGTGGTGGCGGCGGTGGACGCCCGCCTCTTCCGCGTACTCCCCCATGACGACGACGCTGAACGCGGCGCCGGCAAGGACCTTGGCGGCACGCACGGCGTTGCCGATCATGTGGGTACGGTGAGGGGCGGCGCCCGAGGCGGTGGCGCCCTTGAGGGCGCCGGGGCGGGCGGAGGGGACTGGGGAGAAGGTCGCTGCACTCATGTATCCATGATGGATTCCGGACAACCCAGGCACATCGCTCCCGGGGCTGAGCCTCCTCACCCCCCGCGTAGTCCTCTGGTCCGACCCCGTCCCCTACGGGTATGAGCCATCCTCTCCACCCGATGTCACATCGGCGCCCTTCCCCATGTCAGAGCAGTGCCACCACGCGACGGAGGAATGACGGGACATGCCAGAGATGGGCGACGACGAATACCTCGCGCAGCGCTTCGAGGAGCACCGCGGGCACCTGCGCGCGGTGGCGTACCGGATGCTCGGTTCGCTCAGCGAGGCCGAGGACGCCGTCCAGGAGGGCTGGCTGCGGGCCAGCCGGGCGGACAGCGCCGCGGTCGACAACCTGGGTGGCTGGCTGACCACGATCGTGGGCCGGATCTGCCTCAACATGCTGCGGTCGCGGAGCACGCGGCGGGAGGCGGCGCTGGATGTCGAGGAGTACGAGTACGTCCACGTGCCGGATCCGATCGTCGGCTCGATGGACGTGGTGGACCCGGAGCAGGAGGTGCTGCTCGCGGACTCGGTGGGGCTCGCCCTGATGGTGGTGCTGGAAACCCTGACCCCCGCCGAACGCCTCTCCTTCGTCCTCCACGACATGTTCGCGGTGCCGTTCGAGGACATCGCGCCGATCGTGGACAAGACCCCGGCGGCGACGCGTCAGCTGGCGAGCCGGGCGCGCAGGCGGGTGCAGGGCCAGGCGCCGTCGCCGTCGACGGACCGCGCCCGCCAGCGCGAGGTGGTGGACGCGTTCATCTCGGCGGCCCGAGGAGGAGACTTCGAAGCGCTGCTCGCCCTGCTGGACCCGGACGTGGTGCTGAGGGCGGACGCGGGTTCGCTGCCGGCGACGAAGCTGGTGCGCGGGGCGCGGGTGGTGGCCGAACAGGCCTACACCTTCCGCAAGTTCGCGGCGTTCAACCATGCGGTGCTCATCAACGGGATGCCGGGGATCGTGGCGGCGAAGGACGGCCGGGCGTTCTCGCTCCTGTCCTTCACGCTGGGCGCGGACGGCCGGATCACGGAGCTGAACATTCTGGCGGACCCGAATCGGATGGCGTCCCTGGACGTGTCGTTCTTGGCGGCGTGATCAGCCCCCCCCAAGCCGGGTGCCGGACGCTGCGGCGGAGCGGAGTGCAGGTTCGGCGGAGTGCGCTGGGGCTCCGCCCCAGACCCCGGGAGGCCCCTCCCCGCCCCTCCCCTAAACCCTCCGGGGGTGGGGTGGAATGCGGCTCCGGCCGGTGGTGGATGGCCGTTCGGCCGCGGCCTGTCCGTGGCTGGTCGCGCCCGCGCGGCGGAGCCGCACATGTCACAGCCCCGCGCCCCTGGCAGGGTTGGTGCTGGCCGGCGCCAGCATCTCCAGCCTGTCCGGCGGCCACGGACGCCAGCCCGCCTCCAGCCCGTCATGGGGGTCCCCCTGGCCCTTAAGGCCTCGGGGGAGTTTGAGGACGAGCGCCCTTCAGGCGCGAACGGGGCCCGGGGCGAAGCCCCGAAAGGGGTGCAGGGGACGAAGTCCCCGCAAGGGGGTCTGGGGGCGCAGCCCCCAGGAGCCGGACCATTCCACCCCTTGCACGGGTGGGAGGGCGG
>NZ_JBSFIE010000050.1:0-40802 GCF_053597395.1 Streptomyces sp. NPDC001415 | reverse complement strand
GACCGAGTCGAAGGTCATCAGGATGCGCAGGCTGGCGAGGGCCTGGTTGAGGGCCTTCTTCAGCTCCGCGAACCAGGCGGCACTGCTCTGGTCGGTGCCGTTCGGAAACTCATCGTTGCTGCTTGGAGGAGGGGGTCTGGTGCGCGGCGACGGCTTGCTGCAACCCTGTCGGGATGATCGTCTCACTGGTGTACCAGGTGACACGGAAGCTGCTCGCGGTCCCGGCGATGCTGCTGCGCCGGGAGGCGGCCAACGACGCTGAACTGCTCGTGCTGCGGCACGAGAACGCAGTGCTGCGCGGGCAGCTCACGGGACCGGTGCGCTACCAACTGGCAGATCGGCTGTGGTTCGCGGCCCTGTCCTCGCTGATCCCCCGGCGCCGGTGGCCGCAGGCGTTCCCGGTGACGCCCGCGACGCTGCCCGCTTGGCACCGCAGGCTCACCGCGGGCAACCGGGACTACAGCAAGCGCCGCAGCAGGCCCGGCAGGCCGCCGACCACGAGCGCGCCGAAGGCCCTGGTACTGCGGCTCCCCACGGACAATCCACGGTGGGGCTGCCGCAGGATCCAGGGAGAACTCATCCGCTCAGGACACCCCGTCGGCACGACGACGGTCTGGGAGATCCTCACGGCGGCGGGCATCGATCCAGCCCCACGCCGCGGCGGACCGACGTGGCGCGAGTTCCTGACCGCGCAGGCCGAGGGCATCATCGCCTGCGACTTTCAGCACATCGATCTGGTCAACCTGCGCCGGGTGTACGCGCTGGTGTTCCTCGAGCACGGCACACGCCGACTGCACATCGCCGGAGTGACCGCGCATCCATCCGGATCCTGGACGGTGCAGCAGGCACGAAACCTCGCCCTCGAGCTGGGCATCCGGGGCGACTCACCGCGCTTCCTGATCCGCGACCGGGACGCGAAGTACACCGCCTCCTTTGACGCGGTCTTCGCGGCCGACGGCATCGAGGTCATGAGAACCGCGCCGCGGGCTCCTCGAATGAACACCCACGGCGAACGAGTCATCCAAACCCTGCGGCGCGAGGTCCTGGACCACCTGTTGATCTGGAACGAGACCCACGCCCGGCAGATCCTCGATGCCTACGCCCGGCACTACAACCGTCATCGCCCACACCAGGCCCGAGCACAGCTCCCCCCCTGCCCAGGAGCACCCCTGCCCACGACTGATCCGACCGCGCACCGGCTCCTACACACCCGAGTAGTCAGTGGCCTCATCAACGGGTACAGATACGCGTCTTGACCAGCGGCGACGAGTTTCCGAACGGCACAGGTTCAGAGTGTCGTGAACATCGTGGAAGCCTGCGAAGCCCTGGAGCGGCAGGCAGCGGAGCACGGGGCGGGAGGAAGGACGTCCTGACGAACAGGTATCTTGAACGCGTTCAACTTTGCGTGTTTCAAGTGCAGGGGAGCCATGTGAGTGCGGTATTGATGGGCGAAGAACGGGCTCACGGGTGGCAGATCGCTCTGGCGGTGGGCGCCGTGCTGGCCGCCCTCCCCTGGCTGGCTCTGGGTGTGGAAAGCACGCTCGTTCTGGTCCTGTTCGCGTTCTGCGGGCTCCCGGTGGCCGCGCCCCTGCTAGCCCTACGTAAGCGCGAGGAGTTCGTACGGACCTGTATCGGTGCGGCCTCCTTCTGCATCTTTTGGGCGGTGTGCGGTTTCATGCTGGGAACGTTCGTGCTCCTGCCGTCGGCCCTGCTGCTGCTCCTCGCGGCCGGCGCGGACCCTCGCAGGCAGCCGGTCACGGCGCGGTTCCTGGGCATAGCGGGCATCCTGCTGGCCACAGGCGCGGTGCCCGGCGCGACGGTGCTGGTCTGGGACCTCATGGCCAATCCCGGCCTCGCCTAGGCCGTTTCCTCCGGATCATCTCCCGGAGCACGGCGAACCGGGAGCGGCCCTCGGCCCACTGGGTCGCCCATCCGGTGAAACCAGAGGTGCCCGGCATCGGGGAGGCGTTCGATGAGGTACCGAAGGGCATCGCGCCGTTTTCGTCGATCAGCCAGACGTGACCGCGCTGCGGGCCGGTGACGACCAGGTGCCAGTACATGCCGCAGCCGTCGGTGCCAGCAACAGGGAGCCGTGGTCGAACGCGGCGTCCATCCGGGCCTCGAACTCCTGCTCCGACAGCGCCTCCTCGTCCTCCTCGTCGTTCTCCCACATCCACGTCGCCGTGAGGGGAAACGGCTCGGCAAGCAAACGCTCGGGGCGGTCGGAGCCCCCGTCCGAGGGCGTTTGCGCGAAGGGCAGCAGACCGTAGTAGGGCGGCCCGGCCCGCAGGCCGTCGCAGACCTCCGCCACGAACGCGGCACTGCCGTGCGAGCTGGTCTGGGCCACCACCTGGGAGGAGGCGGCGAACACCGACATAGCACCGCGGCTCGGCCTGCCGCCCCTGCCGGTCGCGCACTGGCCGGAACCCTCCGACGCGCATGAACGCGAGGACCAGTGGTTCGGGCTCCACTGGAAGACCCGTACCCTGGTGGCATGTGCAGACGGACGCCCGTTCGTCTGGGTCGACGACGAGATCACCGACACCGATCGAGGCTGGGTGCCCACCCACCACCCCACCCCGGCCCTGTGGGGCTCGAAGAGTCATCGTTGCAGCTCAAGCAGTGTGTCGATACGCGTTGATGACTCCGCCGAGGATGCGGGTGCGCCAGATCCTGCGGGCGGCGACGTCGTGCACGACAGGGGGATGATCCAGAGCCTCGGGTGGTCGTTGGTCTCGGGATCGGTGTGGCCGGTGGAGGTTGTAGTGCTCCTGGTACTCGGCGAGGACCTGTCGGGCGTGGTTCTCGTTCATGATCAGGATGTGGTCGAGAGCCTCGCGGCGGATCGTGCCGATCACGCGCTCGCAGTGGGCGTTCATGCGCGGCGCCCGGGGCGCGCTGAGCAGCAGGTCCATGCCTTCGGCTTCGAAGACGGTGTCGAAGGCATCGGTGTACTTGCTGTCGCGGTCACGGAGCACGAAGTGGAGCGACTCGACGCGGGTGCCCAGGTCGTCGGTGAGGTTGCGGGCCTGCTGGGTCGTCCACTGCGCGGTGGCGTGGGCGGTGACACCAGTGATGTGGAACTTGCGGGTGCCGTGTTCGAGGAACGCCAGCGCGTACAGCCGCCTGCCGGTGATCGTATCCAGGTGGAAGAAGTCCGCCGCGATGATCCCCCCTTGGCCTGGATGGTGAGGAATTCGCGCCAGCTCGGGCCGGTGCGCCGCGGGGCCGGGCCGATGCCGGCCGCGTGCAGGATCTGACAGACGGTGGACGGCGCGATCGGATGCCCCAGCCGGGCCAACTCGCCCTGAATCCGCCGGTGGCCCCACCGCGGGTTCTCCCGTGCCAGGCGCAGCACCAGCTTCTTGAGCACGGCGGTGGGCGGGCGGCCGGTGCGTCGCCGTCGGTCGGAGTAGTCCCACTGCTTGGCGGTCAGCCTGCGGTGCCAGGCCAGCAGTGTCCCCGGCGTGACCGGGAAGACGCGGCTCCAGCGGCGTCGCGGTATCAGCGACGACAGCACGGCCAGCCAGAACCGGTCCGCAGGCTCGTAGCGGACCGGACCGCTGAGCTGCCGTCGCAGCACCGCGTTCTCATGCCGCAGCACCAGCAGTTCGGCCTCGTTGGCGACGTCCCGACGCAGCAGGACCGCCGGCACGGACAGCAACGCCCGGGTGGCCCGGTACAGCACCGAGATGACCACCCCGGCAGCATCCCAGCCACCACCGAAAACCCCGCAAGCGGCCTGCCACCTGCAGCGATGACTTTACGAGCCCCACAGGCTGGTGCTGATGGCGGGCGGGGCGTAGCGGGCTGGGGTCTCCTGGCTAAGCGGCCTTGGCGACCCGTACGCCCGCATCTCGCTGCGGCCCCCGTCAGGTCCTCATCCGGCGGGGACCGTCTCGTCAGCCGCAAGTGAGTTGCCCTCGGCGATGGTGCCGCAGGAGGACGGGGCCTCCTTGCCGGCGAACCGGTCGCGCAGCCAGGCGAGCGCGGTGGGCACCGTGGCCGTGGGTGCGGTCAAGTGGCTGAGGGCGTCGTACTGCTTGTACCAGACCGCGGCGTTGCCCTCGGCGCAGTACTTCCGCGCCAGCGCCCGTGTGTCCCCGGCGACCGTGATGCCGTCGCCCGAGCCGATGCCCGCGATGTTGCTCGTGGTTCCCTCGATGGAGCCGGCGTTGCCCTGGCCGATGTAGCCGGGGACGGTCGGGGTCGGTGCCAGGCCGAGGTTGGTCTTGTTGACCGCCTCGACGAGCTCGGGTACGGAGTTCGGGTTCGCGTACTCCGGCTTCGCCATCTTCTTCCACGTCAGACCGGGGTAGTGGCCCAGCGCGTCGGCGATCGAGGAGTGCTGGTGCTCGTCGACCAGCTGCTTGCCGTAGTCGTTCAGGTACTTCTTGAGGTCGAAGTCGTACGAACGCGCTTGCCCGATGAGCAACTCCGGGATGAGCCCGGACCACACCTGACTGCCTTCGATGTACCTGAGGATGTGCGAGGGCTTCACGAGCACCCCGCCCTCGGCGTATCCCACCAGGCGCTTGTTGACGTCAGGGGCGTACGTCGGCGCGAGGGAGGCGGCCCAGTTGGTCGCGACGGCGCCGCCGGAGTAGCCCATGAGGCCGACGCGCGCGTCGGGGCTGATGCCGGTCCTCGACGCCGCGCTGGAAGCGGCACGCAGGGAGTCCAGCGTGTTGTACCCGTACTCGCGGGAGGCCGTGAGGTGGGCGGCCTGCCCCTCGGTGTCAGGGAGGACGACGTCGTAGCCGGACAGCAGGAGCGACGCCACGAGCGTGGACTCGCCGTTCGCGATCAAGCCGCCGGGCAGCTTGACGTTGCCCGCGACCGCCCGGGACGGACCGTCTTCGGGGTCGAGCGAGTCGTAGAACGACTGGTACGACACGACTTTGCGGCCGTCGCCGCCAGGGCTGCGCAGCACGGAGGTCACGCCTGCGGACGGGTGGCCCTGCTCGTCGGTGGTGCGGTAGAGCAGCTGCGTCGCCTGGAGGGGTGTCGCGATACCCAGGACGTGGTACGGCAGCGTCCGGACCTTGAGCACGTCCCCGGGACTGTACGAGGACAGCGGCTTGCTGCCGTTGTAGGTGTAGAACGCGTCGCTCCCGGCAGCCGTCGACGAGGACTGCTCCTGAACGCCGAACGCGACATCGGGCACGGCGGCGACGGCGAGGGCGACGATGCCCGCGATCGCGGCGTGCCGCACTCTGAATCTGCGCATGACTCTCCCAAACGGTGTAAGCGGATCAGAGAGATGACCGCTACGGCCCGAAGAGGGGAGTGGCCAAAGGTCGGTTCCGGCGCAACCTAACAAAGGCACACGGCAGTTGACCAGGGTGCGCCAGAGTCTTCACGGGACGAACGGCGGCTGACTGAGTGTTTGGTCCGCTGTTTTGCGTTTGGTTCTGCTGGCTCAGGTTCCGCGCCAGTTGGGGGTGTTTTCTCCAGTGAGGCGGCGGGTCATGAGGTCGATCATCGCGAGGTGGATCATGGCTTCGGAGCGGTGCGGGTGGGTTTCGTAGTCACGGGCGAGTCTGCGGTGGTGCATGAGCCGGCCGATGCTGCGCTCGATGGTCCAGCGGCGCGGGATCACCATGAAGCCTGGGACGCCCGGCGGGCGGTGGACCGGCGCGACGTCGATGCCGAGCCGGGCGCCGTGCTCGATGGCGGTGGTGCGGTAGCCGGCGTCCAGCCACGCCTTGCGGATGCGCGGGTGGGCGGCGGCGATGCGGGACAGGAAGGTCACGCCGGCCGCGATGTCGGAGATGCCGGCGGCGGTGACCAGCACGGTCAGCAGCAGGCCGAGGGTGTCGCAGCCCAGGTGGCGCTTGCGTCCGATGATGCTTCCCCAAGCTCTCGACTACGTTCGAGCAGGGGAGGCCCCACCCCCGGCGTCGGTGCCCTGGTCTTCGAGGGGCACGTTGGCGGAGGTCTTGATGGTCTGGGAGTCCAGTACGCAGGCCGACGGCTCGCTGCTGCGTCCCTCGCTCTCACGGACCAGGCGGCGGAGCAGCCCGGTGAGCTGGGCGAAGACGCCGTCCTCGTCCCACCGCGCGAAGTAGCCGCAGACCGTCTGGTGGGGCGGGAAGTCGTGGGGCAGGTAGCGCCAGGGGATGCCGGTGCGGTCCACGTACAGGATCGCGTTCATGATCTGGCGCAGGTCGTGTTCGGGCGGGCGTCCGATGGCCAGGGCGTGCCGGCGGCGTGCGGCCCGCCAGGCGGTGAGGACCGGTTCGACCAGCGCCCACCGTGCGTCGGAGAGGTCGCTGGGGTAGCCGTCGTGCCCGGTCATGTTTCAGATGTACTGCGGGCCGGCCGTCCTGGCGAGCGGTCAAAGAGCACCGTTTCGGCGCGTGTTGGAGCCAGACGGGAGAAGTCCGGACGAGACAGGTCTCCGCTTTCCCGGGGGAAGACGGGCCTCTCACCGCGCGCTGCAGCACCAAGGAAACGCGGACGGAATACCGTCACAGGTTGCCGTGAAACAGGACCAAACACTCAGTGAGTCTCGGTCTGTGTACCGCGACGCAGGAGCACCTTGAGAGTTTCGCGGGCATCGCAGCGCCGTTGCTCCGACCGTGCCAGGACTGAGACCAGGGCCACAACGGCAACCGTGCCTGTGCACACCGTCGCCCCCACGCCCGTGGCCAAGGCTCCGTCATGGAGCACGGTGGTCAAGGTGTTCATTCGAGAACCTCCAAGTCTGCCCGGCTCGGCTCTGGTCGGCGTGGCGATGCCGATCCACTCGGCTGATGGGTCCCGCGTGCCGAGCAGGATGGCCTCCGCTCAGCAACTCATGTCCCTTTGTCGCCAGGGGAGTTCCCGGACGTCCTTGTTCGCGGCCCGGACTGGAGAAGGGCATGTCATGAGACACATGCCGATGGCAGGATTCGTCCCAGACACAGAAGACCTTGTCCGGGACAGTGAGTTCCCCGTCCCAGACATGAGAAAGGGGCTCAGGTGTCAGGAAGACTCGCGGCATGTCAGATTCATGGCGACTCTTCCGCGCAGACCTGCAAGCTCTTCGAATAGCGACCGGCATGTCATACCGCGACATCGAGAAGGCAGGCACGAAGGACGGCTGCTCCTTGGCCCGCTCGACCGTACAGCGGTTCATGGAGCCCATCGACCGTAAGGTCGCCGACAGCAGCAGTGGGCAACTCTCTGACCTCGTCGATCTGCTGCTGTCTCAGGTTGGTGACGCTGAGCCAACAGCGGCACCCTGGCTGGACAAAACGGAATGGCGGTGCCGCTGGGAGCAGCTCGATGACGCCGACCATGCTCGCATCGACTCCGCCGCAACTCGCGACCGGATCACGAAGGCGGCAGGGGTACTCGGCTGGGACGGTGCCGCCGAGCAGCTGAGGCTGAGCACGGACACGGAGACATCGTGGCTTGGGCACGAACGGTTGGCCGACATGGCGGCCGCGATCAACCAGCTCCTGTCTCTTGGCTTTCACCGCGAAGCTCACAGCGCCGCGGCTCGGCTGTTACACGCCGCCGAGCAGCCGGCGCAGGCCGAGCGTCGCTGTGCGATGGCGATGTCGGCCTCGATGCAGTCGATCCCGGTGACGTGGACCCCGCTCACCTGGGCGACGGTGCGTGCCACGTCTCCGACTCCGCAGCCGGCATCGAGCACCGCCGATCCCGGGGGCAGGGCGAGCTTGCGGGCGGCGACGACCTCCATGCGCCGCATGGCGGCTGAGAATCGCCAGGAGGTGTCAGCGGGTTCGTACCAGCCGAAGTGGCGTGTGCGGCCGAGGAGCGTCACGTAACCGAGCGCGACTCGAACGCCCGGTAATACGGCAGGACGTGCTGCTGGTAGTGGGCGTCGTCCGAGCAGGTCATCGCGGCAGTCCCTGTCGTTGTGGGGTCCGTGAACGGGGTGGGGGCGGCCTTGTACTGAACGTCGAGCCGCTGTCGGCAGCGGCTGGAGTGCCCGGGCTGTTCTCGCGCGCTGAACTGGTGTGGCAGCCGGGGGCCCGGGGGCGGGCGAGAGCGACGTGGCTGCGAGGGGTCTCACCCAACGGGCTGTGCGGTCACGCGTGGGGTCGGGTGGTGTTTGGGCAGGGAGTTGCGGGTCCGGCGGTGGAAGGCGAGCAGGGCGATGAGTGCGCAGGCGATGAACCATGCGAGCTGGACTGCGAGGTAGAAGAGCGCGGGGGTGGATGTGAAGCCGGCGGCCATGGCGCTCTGCATGACGCCGTAGGACGGGAGGTAGCGGATCGCGGCGCTGTCCGCATTGGAGCTGACGACCGGGTTCTGGAGGCTGACGTCCAGGACACTCGTCATGATCAACGCGAACATGCCTTCGACTTCCCGGTGCAGCAGTGATCCGAAGACAACCCCCAGAGCGCCGTAGGTCATTGCGGCGCAGAAGAGGGCGGCTGTCAGAAGGAGGGGCTGGCAGGGCATCCAGGACAGGCTGGTGACGGCGGCGGCGTAGACGGAGATAAGCGCCGCGGCGACGGTGAGCGCCGCGGTCTTGGCCAGCACGAGATGAGTGCGTGGGTAGCCGGCCAGTGCCAGACGGTGGTCGAACGGGCCGCTGGCGAAACCGGCGGCGAACATCATGAAGCCGGTGATCAGGATGACGGCGTTGATGGCGCCGGTGATCTGGGTCAGTTCGTTTCCGTGAGGTGCCACGATGGCTCCGGTGGCACGTAGCCGGAACCGCGCGGGCGTGTCGGGCACAACGAACCTGGCAACCGCGCTCCACGTGGGGATGAATGCCGCGACCAGGAACATGGCGAACCGGTTGCGGGCGTGCACGACGAGTTCGTACCGGCTCGCCGTGGCCAACAGGACCAGGTGCCTCTTCACACCCGCACCCCGTCGTGCTCACGCAGCAGACCGCCGTCCAGGTGCCAGAGCTCATCGAGACGATCGGTGTTGTGGGCGAGGTGCGAGACGATGAGAACGGTGCGCCCGGCCTCGCGCAGGTGGGTGGCGAGGTCCCAGAAGCGCAGGAAGGTGTGCCAGTCGAAGCCCTGGTAGGGCTCGTCGAGCAGGAGCGTCTGCGGGTCGTGCATCAGGGCCAGCGTCAGGTTGAGCTTCTGCCGGGTACCGCCGCTGAGGAGCCCGGCCAGTTCGTCGAGGTAGTCCGAGAAGTGCAGGACTTCCATGATCTCCTGCGCGCGCCTGAGATCCGGGAGACCGAAGGCCGTCTGGAACAGGTGCAGGTGCTGACGGACAGTCAGGTGATCGTTGACCACGACGTTCTGAGGACAGTAGCCGAAACCGCCATGATGCCGAACGGTCCCCCGGCTCGGACGCAGCTCGCCCGCGAGGATCTTGAGGAGGGTTGTCTTGCCGGCGCCGTTCTCTCCGGCGATTCCAGCCAGCGACCCACCCCGTAACGCCAGGTCGATGCCGCGCAACACCACTCGTTTCCCGTAGACGTGATGCACGTCCTCAACCTCCATCAGGCCCTCCCCTGGGCAACGCCGACCCGGCATGCACCGTGATGCCCGCCGCTCGACTGCCCAACGGCCCGAGCGAAACAACGGTCACGCCCCACGTGACTTTCGTAGCCGGCGCCGGGTCCACCGCCACGCCGCAGCGGGCAGCCATCCCGCGCCGAGGAGCCAAGTGTTCAGCACGTGACCCACAGCGTTACGGATAGATGGCAGCGCCCGTTGTACGACCGTGATCGCGACGGCGGGTGCCGCCGGGCCTGGCCCGCTCCTCGAGGCGACGCAGACGTCCGCCCGCCAAGGGCCGGCGCATGCCGATTCCCAACGCGGGAAGTCCAGTGGCCTGCCGGAGGTTGTGTCTTGTCGATGTCGAAGACGACCGGGGTGCTTCAGGCGGAGTCCGGCCGACTGCCGCACGTCGGCGGTCTCCACACGTGCGCCCTCGTGTATTCCGGGTTGCTCTCGCCGCCGGTGGTGGGCCTTCTCGCCCTTGCCGTCATCGGAGGCGTCAGCAGGTGGCCCTCTCCCTCAGGACTCGCCTGGGCGACGGTCCTGGCAACGGGCTGCGGCGCACCGCCCGCCGCCTATGCCTTTCTGGCGGGCAGCCGCGACCGCTCACTCACCCGGCCTCGACCCACTCTGCAACGCCTCGAACAGCGCGAGCGCATCACCACGGCCCTGGTCGCTCTCACCGCCCTGGCCCTTGGCATCATGCTGGTGGTCGGATGCCACGGACCGCGTCCGCTCGCGATGTTTCTCGTCTTTTCGGCCGGCGGGATTGCCGTAGCCGCGGCACTGACCCGGAAGCGGAAAATCAGCGTTCACACGGGGACTCTCGGAAGTGTGCTCGGGCTGCTGGGTGCAGAACACGGTTCCTGGGCAATTCCCGGGATTACACTCGCCGCTGTCATGGGGTGGGCACGAGTCCGCGTGGGAGCCCACACACCGACGGAAGCGGCATACGGCTTGCTGTTCGGACTCGCCTGGGTCTCCCTGTTCGTATGTCTGCCCGACTGGCGAGGATAGGCTGGTTGAGAGCCTCGGGTTTCCGCCTCAGAACGGTCAGGTCCCCCATGCTCCACCGGCCCGGGGAGGGAGTGGCGGCCGTTTCGATGTGGCGGCGGGAGTCACTTCCTGCCGGGTGCGCGGTGTCGATGTGTTCTGACGGTACTTCGCTGCAATGGGCGGCGGCGTGTGCTTCCGCTGCCGCCGGGGGCAGTTGACGGCGCCGTAAGGACACGGCGTACCGGGCGGAAAGGGCAGTATCCCCGCACGACGGGTACGGGGACACCGGCAGAGGGGCGCTGTCAGGAGAGAATGATGGTGACCTTGGACTTGGTTTCGACCCGGATCCTGCACCAGCGGCGGAAGTCGTCATGGTCGTGGCCGCCGTCAATCCGGAATGGAACCCAGCCGCGTTGGGGTGGACCGTCGACTGGCAGCGCCACCACATCGGCCTCAAAACCCTGCTGGACGACGGGACGCAGCTGACAGGCATCGTGCCCGGGGCGACCTGGCACGGCGACGGCATCGGACGCTGGCCCACCCGCCAGCAACGCGACTTCGCCCGGCTCAACCCTGAGCAACAGAAGCGGCTCGGGGAACTCGGTGTGCAACCCGCCGTACAGGCCCGCAAGGCACCGGCCCCGGGCGGGGAGAAGACTGGGGCGGGACGGGGCGAGCAGGCCTTCACGCGAGGCCTGGCCGCCCCCGACGTGACCACCCACCCGAACCCGCAGACCGACCCGGCCCAGCCCCCGGCCACCGTGCCGGCTCCGCAGCCCGCAGCCCCGGAACCGACCCCGGCGGAGGCCTCACTGCTGCGCCTGGTCCAGGGCGTGCTGACCGGACTCATCATCCTGACCCTGCTGTTCGCCCTCTACGTCCTGAACGAACACCCCACAGTGCTCCCCGCCATCGCAGGCGTCGGCACCCTGGTCGCCATCGGCGCCGCCATCGTCGGAGTCGTCAAATTCACCAACCGGCAGCGCCCATGACCCCAGCCCCAACACGAGCCGCTGTACGGCGATCTGACGACCGCACAGACCGCGCCCCGCCCAGAGGGAACCCGGGCGGGACGGCTGGTGACTCTCTACCACCGGTACGCGCCGTACCTCGATCCCGCCGAACTCGCCTGCTTCCCGAAGGATGCCGGTATGACGGAATCGAGCTTCGAGTGCCAGCACGACCGGGCCGAGCAGGGAATCGCCGGCGCGGACCGCCCCGACCTGGTGCAGCACCTGCAACAGATCTCCTGGGACACCAACCGCCTCCGCAATGCGCTGGCTGAGGCTGTGGTGCAGGAGTTCGCCGGAATCGCACTGCCCGGTGGGCTGGGCGAAGAACTGCCGTATCCGGCTGACCGCGTGGAGAGGCTGCTGTTCGACGACGTAATGGGAGGGCAAGTCCTGGTCGGAGGCCAGGCCGTCGCCACCGCGCTCCGTCACGCCATGCGTCTGCTGGAGGAGGCAGCCGACGCAGCCAGCCTGGCCAGGGTCCTACTTGAGCGGGCAGACAACGCCGCCCCCATCCAGTTCACCAGCCAATTGGAAGCGCTGTACGCCCGCCTGACGCCCTAACATGCCCCGCCCCGCCCAGATAGAGAGGTCCGGGCGGGGCAGAAACGCGGGAGAGCCGTACTCGGCGACTCCGGGAGGTCGGACCAGCGACATCCGGACGTCTGCCTCCGATGCGGGCCCCCGGATCACCTCATACCAATCGGTGGCGGCCAGCACCCAGCTTTTGCCGACCAGGTGGGCACTCCACTCCAGCAGGACGCCCGGGTACGCAGGCAAAACGTTATCCCGCACCGATCACCACAACCCGAAACGATCACTGGACTTGCACGTCAGAGCCTCCCCAGCTCCCGAAGCCCCACGAAAACCCCAGCCCAGAAACGCACCCCACCACCGCCACACATCCCGAAACGATCACTACACCCCCACGTCAATGCCTCACCCACCCAGTGATCACCACCGGATTTGTCACAGCACACGTACCAGTAGCCGGAGTTGGGTCTCAACGCCTTGCAGTTTGTGCGCACAGCACCCCAAGGAGAAGTCAAGAGATTGCAAAAGCAAACCCGTGTGAAGATTGCGTTGGTCAAGACCATATACCACTAGTCCGGTTTGACTCTTATTGGGTGACTCTTCAAGACTTCACCCTCATCTCCCCTTTATTTACAGGGGCATTACGGGATGAAGAGAGCAAGTCGAACCAGCATGGACAACAGAGACACCACCTCTGCGCGCGTGCGCAGGGTCATCGTCCGCGGCGCTGTCGCCACCACCGCTCTGGCCGCCGTCGTCGGCGTGGCCGCCCCGGGCATCGCCTTCGCCGCGCCGGAGGGCGCCTCGGTCGCGTCCACCGCCATCGGTACCGATGAGAAGCAGCGCGTGTCGGCCGCGTCCGTCGTCGGCCTCGACGCCACGTGGGACGTCCTGCAGCGCAGTGACTTGGACTTCCTCCAAGAGCTGTGGCGCAAGGCCCGTGAGGGCGGCGAGAAGTACGAAGCGGTGCGCATGGCGGCTGAAGAGGCCATGCTCAGCTCCAATGCGGATGACCATGTTCGGTTCATCGTCACCGGCATCCACGAGGCGTACGAGACCGACAAGAAGCGCGAGCAGGCGCGTGAGGCCGCGGCCCGTGCCGAGCGGCTCGCGAAGTCCCAGGCGCTGATCGCGGTGGGTATCCCCAACAGCCCGGACCTGCTGGCGCTGAGCGACGACAACTTCGTCCGCGCCGTCATGAAGCACGCGGCTTCCGGTCCGCAGGTCAAGGCGGCTGCGGCAGTCGCGCTGGCCGGTGACGCGGCGGCCTGGCGCGAGTTCATCACCAACGGTGCCCGCGAAGCTCACCAGCGCGATGTCGCCACCGAGCTCAAGGAGCTTGAGGAGAAGAACCGCGAGGAGGCGCAGCGCCGTCAGGAGCTGGCCGCGCGCAAGAGCACGGCGGCGCTGTTCAACATCACGCCCTCCGAGGCCATGCTGAGCCTCAGCGACGACAACTTCATCCGTGAGCTGCTGCGCCAGGCTGTCGCGGTCAATGGTCCGGAGTTGTACGCCGCCGGGCAGAAGGCGGCGTTGAGTTCCGACGCGGCCGACTGGCGGGACTTCATCCACACCGGCGCCGAGAAGGCGTACAAGGCCGATGCCGAGAACCGCCGACTCCAGGTCGCCCTGGCCAACAAGCTGCGTTTGAAGGAGATCGCGGCGGCCCTGGAGAAGACCGGTGTGAACCCCTGGTTCGTGGCCAAGGCGAACAAGGCGCTGAACGGCAAGGCCGAGGAAGTGGCCGAGTTCCTCAAGGAGGAGAACCAGTACCTCGCCATGCGCCAGTCGCTGCAGCCGTCCAATGGCAAGCCTGCCGGCTTCTTCGTCCGGCAGTCCCGCGTGGACGCGGGTGAGGCGTTTGTCGCGCCCGTCAGCAGCACGGGCAAGCAGACCGACCGTGAGGACGCGACCTGGGTCGTCGTGCCCTCCCTCGCCAAGAAGGCCGACTGCTACTCCTTCGAGTCGGCCCGTGACCGTGGCTCCTACCTGAAGCTGAAGGGCCTGCGGGTCGTGGCGACGGCCCACGACGGCAGCCCCTCCTCTGCCCAGGACGCAACCTGGTGCGCCCGCCCGGGCCTTGCCGGTTCCGGCAAGTCCTTCGAGTCGGCGAGCCTGCCGGGCCGCTGGCTCCGCAACTTCGACGGTGACGTCGTCGCGGCCGACAAGGACGGCAAGAACCGCTTCGACGGCGGCAAGAACTTCGCCCAGGACGCCACTTGGAAGATCTCCGCTCCCCTCGCGCCCTGACGCCCTCCCCCTGAGCCCACTCTTCAAAGAACGGAAAACCCCGATGTCTCGGACCATCCGAGCCGCGCTGGCCCTCGGCGTCAGCGCTGTCGCACTGTCCAGCGGCACAACCACCGCCTACGCGGACCAGGCCACACTCCGGACTGCCGCCGCCGCTTCGGCCGTGAAGTTGCAGGCGTCGCACAGCGGGCAGTGCCTCACCATCCTCGACGCCAGCCTCCGCAACGGCGCCAACGCCGTGCAGTCCAAGTGCGACGACAGCCTGCCCAACCAGTTGTTCCACCTGGAACCCACCGGCTCGGCCTCCTTCGAGGCGCGGATCGAGCACAGCGGCAAGTGCCTCGAAGTGGAGAACAGCGGCACCAAGGCCGGGGCCAACGTCCAGCAGTGGTGGTGCACCGAAGGCGCCCAGCAGCGCTGGAGGCTGGTCATGGTCGACGTCGTCAACGAGCTCTACGAGCTTCGCCCCACCCACACCCCGGACCGCTGTCTCGACATTGCCGACGCCAGCCTCAAGGACGGCGCGAACGCGCAGTCCTGGTATTGCAACGGCACACCCGCCCAGCGCTGGCGCATCCAGCCGGTCAAGTCCTGACACTTCCCCGTCCGCGGCATTGACCGGCCGGGTCACGGCCTCCATTCCCCGGTGCCCGTCCAGCGCCTGCGCCGGCACGGGGCACCCGTAATCGCACAGAAAAAGAGAACAGACGATGATACGGACGATCCGAGCCACCCTGGCCGGTGCCGCAAGCATCGCCGCGCTGACAGCCGGCACCACCACCGCCCACGCAGAACAAGCCGCTCCCTCCGCGGCCGCCGCTCAGACGGTTGCCCAGTTCCAGGTAATGCACAGCGGCAAATGCCTGGAGATCAACAACGGTGCGGCCAACGACGGTCTCCAAGCCCAGCAGTGGGGCTGCAACCCTGCGACCCGCGCACAGCAGTGGACGATGGTCCCCACAGCGGATTCTTCCTTCGAACTGCGCTCCGTGACCAGCGGCAAGTGCCTGGAGGTGGAGAACAGCGGGACCCAGGCCGGAGCCAAGGTTCAGCAGTGGACCTGCACCGGAGGCAAGCAGCAGCGCTGGCGAATGGTCCTCGTCGACCAGACCAACAAGCTCTTCCAGCTGCGCCCCACGCATGTCGAGGACCGCTGCCTGGACGTGGTGGACGCCAAGACAGAGAACGGCGTGAAGGCACAGCAGTGGTACTGCAACCAGACCGCAGCCCAGCTGTGGCAGATCAAGCCGGTCAAGTGAAGTCACCAGTGAGACGTCAGTGGTGGGTCGCGCAGGCCGCGACGGTTGCCCTGCTGGCCGGCGGGAGCGTCCTGGCGGCGGAGGCGGCACCGGCCTGGGCCGATGCCCCCGCATCCGCCGCCACGTCGGCGCCCGCTCCGCCGGAACAAGTGGCCGACCCGGCAGCGGCTTTGAAGGCCGCCGCCGCGGAGAGTGCACGCAACTACGTCCATTCGATCGCCACGTCCAAGCTGCCTGCCGAGTTGCGCGTCTCCGCGTGGAACGCGCTGCGCAACTCCCGGGGAGACGAGGCGATCGCCGAGTGGATGGCGCCGGGCGGCGGTTACGCGTACACCAAGCAGCGGCTCAAGGACTCCCGTGTGCAGAACCGGAGCTTCTGCGAGCGGGTCGTGGCCACGCACACCGCGGAGTTCGCCCCCGCGGTGCGCGCGGCGGCCCAGAAGGCGCTAAAGGGCACGGACGCCGACCGGGCCGCCTTCGTGAAGACCGGTTACGCGGAGGCGCAGAAGCGCGACCGCGCGACTCGTGAAGCCGATGCCCAGCACAAGCTGGAAGTCGCAGACGGGGACCGGGAGTTCGTTCGCACGCTCGCCGAGCAGGCTCTGGGCGAGCAGGTACGGGTGGCGGCTCAGTGGGCGCTACGGCCGGGCGCCACGGATGCGGACATCGCCGAGTTCTACAGCTACGGCTGGGCCACCGGCGGGTCGTTGGACCTGGAGGCCTACCGGCTGCACGTGAGCGACACGGAGACCGCCCGGCGCGCCGGCCTCTCGCAACTGATCGCGAAGGCTGCGGCGGCCGAGGAGTCCATCAAGGGCGCGGCTGATGCCGCCAGGGCCCGGGCCGAGGCGGAAGCCGCGTGGAAGGCGGTGTCCGAGCACGCCGACGCTGCGCAGAAGGCGTGGCAGGCGGAGCAGGAGACTACCGCTGCCCAGGCGGAGAACTGGCGGAACATCGCCAAGGCCGCCAGGGAGTCCGTCAACGGGCTCTGGAAGGGGATCACTGATTCCGCCGAAGCCAACCAGACGTCCTGGGCCGAGGAACAGGCAGGAGCGGCCGAGTCGGCCGGCTTCTGGAAGGACATGTTTGAGCGGGCCCGGCAATCGGAGAGCCGCGTGAAGGGCTGATCGCATCGGTCGTCCCGGGTGTGCTGCCGGTTTGACCCCCGGCCGCACACCCGGCGCCCACGCACCACACCACGCGGTTCCTTTGTGAGCTTTTTCGACTCCCCCTGCTGTTCGCCGTGATGACGCCCGAGGCAGGGGGTGCTTTTCCGTTTCCACAATTGAGGGGGGATTCTTTCCCGTGATACGCAAATTCCGGCCCAGAGCCGGAAAACGGCGCGGCCGTGTAACCACGGTAGCGTCGGGCGCCCTGTCGGCGACGGTGGCCCTGGCCATCCTGGCGGGCGCGACCGGCGAAGCCGCTGCCACCACGACGGGCCGCGCCGAGCAGACCTCGTACACCCAGGCCCTGTCCACGCTGGACCGCCTGGCGGCATCCCTGCCGAAGGGGGCCGGCACGCCGGCGCCCGCCCCGCGCACGGAGCTGGACAAGCTCAGCGCCGAGCGCGACCGCCAACTCGTCGAGGACTACGCGGAGTTCGACGAGGAGGAGGAGGTCCGCGAGGCCGCGAAGAAGGCGCTGGAGAGCAGCGACCCGAACGCGATCAAGGAGTTCCTCGCGCACGGCGAGGCCGAGGCGCGCCAGCGTGCCAAGGACAAGAGTGCCGGCACGGACGTCAAGAACCGCCAGCAGATTGAGGCGATGCGCGGCACGGGTGGTCCGGTGTTCAACGCCGAGGTCGAGCGCGTCCTGAAGGCTGACGCTCGGGCCCGCGCGGACTTCCTGGCGTTCGGCGCGGACATCGCCCGCACGCAGGACAAGAAGAACGAGCAGAACGCCAAGGAACGCGCGGCGGAGCTGCGCAAGCGCGTCGAGATGCTCGCCGTCTCCGGCGGGCCCGAGGTCAAGAAGGCCGCCGCGGCCGCCCTGGCCGCCAACGACGACAAGGTCATCGCCGAGTTCCTCGAAAAGGGCTACCTCGTCGCGGAGAACAAGGACGCCGCAGACCGGGCAGCACACGAGAAGGCCATCAAGGAGGCCCAGGAGGCCGCGGCCAAGCTCCGCGACCTGGCCGAGAAGGCCGCCCGCGCCGCTGAGGCCCGTACCAAGCTCATCGCCGCCCACGGCGATGCGGTCAAGGCCCTCAAGGAAGCGTCCAACGCGATGACTTCCGCGGCCGGGCAGGCGCGCGAGGCGGACCGCATGCTCTCCGCCGACCGGGCCGGCAGGGCCCTGTCCTCCTACGACCGGGTCAAGGCCGAGGCCGCCCGTCAGGTCGACATCGCCGCCGGCTCAGCGAAGGCCGCCAAGGTCGCCGCCGCCCAGGCCAAGATCCAGGCGGGTGTCCTCGTCGAAACCGGCCTCACCTATGGCACGCAGTGGTCGGACGTCGCATCAGGCATCGCCGCGGCAGCGGATGCGGCCGTCAAGGCGGGCCAGACCGCGCAGAAGGCGATCGAGGCCACCGAGGCCGACGCCAAGGGCCTGAACGCCAAGAACCAGGCCGAGCTGCACGAGCAGCAGGCCAAGGCATGGCGGGCCAACGCCGTGGAGCACGCGAAGGCCGCTGCTTCTTTGGCCGAGGCCGCCGACAAGCAGGCCAAGATCGCAGCCGACGCGGCCGCCCGTACCAAGACGGCCCGCATCGCAGCCGAGAAGGCCGAGAAGGAGGCCTGGGAGCACGCCAAGAAGACCCGCGAGGCACGGCAGGAAGCCCAGCGCCAGGCGAAAATCGCCGCCGAGCAGCGCGCCATCGCCGAGCGCGAGCGCAACCTGGCCGCCCAGGCGCGGGCACGCGCCGAGACAGAGCGGAACAACGCAGCGGCCGCGCGGGCACGCGCGGAGGCCGAGGCCCGCACGGCATCCGCGGCACGCGCAGAGGCCCAGGCGGCCGGCGCGACCGCGGCCGAAGCACGGGCACACGCCGCCGAGCAGGAAGGCATCGCCGCCAAGGCGGACGACAACGCCCGCGGCGAAGAGACCAACGCCCGCACCGCCCGGGACAAGGCCTACAAGGCTGAGCAGGATCACAACGCGAAGGAGGCCCGGGCACAGGCCACCGAGGCGTTCGCGGCCAAGATCCGCGGTACCGCGGACGCCGCTATGGCGCAGAATGCGGCGGAGTCGGCGCGGGCGGAAGCCAACACCGCCAAGACGGCGGCCGGTGAAGCCCGCGGCGCCGCCAACACGGCAAGCGGTGCGGCGGTACGAGCCCGGTCCGCGGCCACCGAGGCCGCAGGAGCGGCGGCCCGGGCACGGGCTGCCGCGGCAGAGGCCACCGCACACGCTGCCCGTGCCAACGAGGCGGCGAGCAAGGCCGAGGCAGCGGCTGCGGCCGCCAACGCGGCGGCGAACAAGGCCGAAGCGGAAGCCGCCAAGACCCACGCCGCGGCACAGCGCGCCAACACGAGCGCGGCTGAAGCCACCTTGCAGGAGGCCCGCGCGGGAATGGCCGCGCAGGAGTCCGCCCGCCTGGCAGGTCTTGCCGCGGTTGAGGCGAACAACGCTCTGCAGGCCGCCAACCGCACCAAGGCAGAAGCCGAAGGCGCCACCCGTGAGGCCGCGATGGCCAAACTCCAGTCCGGTATCGCGGTTCAGGCCGCGAACGCCGCCCGCACCACCGCGGCCGGCATCGCTGACCCGGCGAACACCGCCATCACGCTGACCGCGCCGTTCTCCGGCAAGGACATCGACGCGGACTTCGCCGCCCTGGTCGCCAAGGACGCCCTGGAGATGGGGCAGGAGCAGGTCGCCTCCGCCGAGGCGAAGGCGGCCGAGGCAGTCAAGGCCGCCGACGAAGCAGAGGCCGCTGCAAAGCGCGCCAATGCCGAAGTGGCCCCGGCGTTCAAGGCCGCCGCGGACGCGGCACGATCCTCCGCCAACGCGGCACGCTCGACCGCCGCAGCCATGAAGTCCGCCGCTCAAGCGGCAGAAGACGGAGCCAAAGCCCGAGCGGCAGCAGCCCGGGCCAACGAGGCCGACGCCCAGGCCCAGGCCGACGCCAAACTCGCCCGCCAGAGCGCCAACCAGGCCTACGCGGACGCAGCAGCCGCACGCCAGGCAGCCAACCAGGCCGAGGCTGAAGCAGCACGGGCACGCGGCGCCGCGGCCGAAGCCGACCAGCACGCCTCCGCCGCCAGCGGCGCTGCCGACCTGGCCGAGAAGGAGGCTGTGGTCGCCCAGGGCGCGGCAACCCAGGCAGAAGAGGACGCCACCGCCGCGGGCAAACTCGCTGAATCCGCTGAAAAGCACGCCAAATCGGCGGAGGAGGCATCCAAGAAGGCCAACACCTACGCCGAAGAAGCCGATAAAGCGGCGCAGAACGCCGAGGAGTACCAGCGCGAGCAGGAACGCAAGGAACGCCAAGAAGCCGCCAGGGAGAAGGAGAAGGGCGATGGCTCCCCGCTCGACCTCGAAGACGGAGAGCGGAAGGCACTCGAAGCCGCGGGTCTCACCGTCGAGGAGCTCGAAGCGGCTCGTGCTCTCGACGGGAAGAGCCTACTCGACTATCTGATGGAGAACGGGGCTGAGCTACTCGTCGAGCTCTTCTTCGAAGACATCAAGGCATGCATCGATGACCCAGACATCCCGACCTGCCTCTGGGCCATTTTCCAGAACATCGGCCCGGGCAAGGCATTCAAGATCGGATCGAAATTCCCTAAGATCAGCAAGGCGCTTTGGGGCATCGGCGAGTTCCTCGATAAGTCGGCCAAGGCGAAGAAGCTGATCAACAAGAGTGACGAGATCCTCGAGAAGGCATGGAAGAAGCTCCCGGCCTGCGTGACGGGCAAGAAGAAGAACAGCCCTGTGGTACTGAGGTCGGTATTCTCGGCGAACGGCTTGTACAGCGCGTCCGTCATGAGAGGCGGCGGCAGCAGCGCGGGCGACCTGGGCTTCGCACGCGAGGAGTTCATCGCTAAGCTGGTCGGCGGAAAGGTCGCCAAGGACGCGAAGGGGCAGGACATCAAGATCGTCATGCCCAACGTGGGATCCAGCGGACTCGACGTCGTTGGGCCCAACGGCGAATACGTCTACGTTGGCGGCGGCGCAAAGGCCCGCAATCCCTCAGCTTTCGGAAAGGCTCTCAAGATTAACAAGTACGCGGCTGACCAGGCTGGCGTGAAGGCCATCTACTATCTGGCCGACAACACACCAGAATCGGCCATCAAGCAGGCCAAGAAAGTCTTCGGAGAAGAGAATGTACACATCTTCACGCTGCCGAGCTGCTAGCCATGGCTGACGGGTTCATCCGGTGGTACCGGGAGTCGGGCGCCACATCGGTCTTCGCCGAACAGGTAGCGCTTTTCCAGGCGCACGGCATGGCACTCGTGCATCCAGTCAGGGGCCAGGCCACGGTCATCGACATTGAGGGGGAGGACGTCCCCATGTCGCAGGAAGAACTCGGCCGCTTGCTCAGCCTGCGCTTCTCGTCCGTGTCGATGAACTGGTGGTTGTCCGCGGACACCAACGTGATCGACCGGTACACATATGAACCGTTCGGCTGCGAGATCCAGACACTCTGGCTGGACGGTCTGTACACGGAGGAGATGCAACTCGTGGAGTCGGCTGTCATTGCCGCTACGACGCAACTGCCCATACCGACCCATGCCGTGGTCATCGACCGGCGCGGCACCTCCGACCCCGACGACTGGGACTCGCTCATGCTGCACGACGGAACGAAGGTTCCGAGGTTTCCCGACAGCGTGATCGCACAGGAGCCGATCACGGAGAAGCTCATGCGGGCTGCACCGGGCCTCGCGAAGGAGAGCGTGGGAGACTACCTGACCCGGCTCACCCCAGCCCGCCAGACATAAAGTCCACCGAACCACCCCCGATGCGATTGCCCCGCTGGATTCCCGTCCAGCGGGGCCTCGGCATCACCGCCCCAAGGGATTCCCGCGCCGGAAACCGCCTTGGGTGTGGTTCCTTCCCTTCGGGGGACGGTTGAGCTGGGAAGACGCCCTTTGACGTGTGGCCGACGCCGTCGTGCTCTGACCGTGGCGGGTGGAGGTGGGAAACCAAGGTGTCGTTGCCGGAAGAGCTTCAGGCGCGGGAGGCTGCGGTTCGACTGCGGGTGGAGGAACTCCAGGCCGGGGCGGCGGAGTTGGCTGCCCGGCTGGAGAGGACTCGAGAGCAACCGCGGCATCGACACCACCCACGTATTTGGCGATTGACTTCGAGAGGTGACCTGGAGTGGCTTTTGAGTGTGGTGTCCTCGGACCTCAAGACCGGTGACCGGCTGCGCACCCCCGCTGGCGAGCTCCGCGAGGTCGTGGGAACGCACGCGTGGACCGAGATGCGTACGGTCTACAACCTCACCGTCGACGACATGCACACGTACTATGTCGCCGCCGGATCGGCGGCCGTGCTGGTGCACAACGCCAAGGTGGACAAGAAGTGCAAACTTCAGATCGACCATGTCGGGCAGGTTGCCCCCGACTGGGTGCAAGAGGGTGCTCACGTCAATCTGAAGGACGGCATGGAAGTGGTTATCCGCGCGGATGGCAAGGGCGGCATCGTCGGCGAGGGATATCGCCTAGAGAAGGGCACCGCCACACAGAAGCAGGTCGACGCCGTCATCGACACCCTCAAGACCAAGCCCAAGGTACGCAAGGATCTACTCAGGGTCACCAAGGCCGCGCTGGAGAAGTTCGAATACAGCGCTAAGGCCATGAAGGAAGGCCAGAAGCCGGAATGGACCTTCGAGAACGACCGTTCGGCAGAGCTGCGTGCTCTGATCGAGGCATTGGAGAAGATGTAGATGTCCGATCTGGATTTCTATGCCCACGTCGCCACTCGTGGTGAAGTGCTCGGTGTAGGCATCGGGTCCCGGCCCGCCGACTGGGAAGCGGCACTGCGGTCCTCCTATACGGACAACAGGTCGCCGGGTCTCATGCAGCGGGACTTCGGACTTGTGGAGCTTTCGTTCCGAGAGGCAGAGGGGGCCAAGCCGGATTGGTCATGTTTCGGCATCAGAGTAGAGGTACACCGTCTGCTTCATGGTGCCACCGTGCCGCCGCCTCTTCAGGATGCTCACGGTCCATTCTCCCGCCGCGCACGGTTCGACGATCTGAGCTCCCTGATTCTGCGCGTCGGATACTCCATCGAGCCGGACAATGACGATACGACCGAAGACATCCACCGGTACCGGGTTCCCGAGTCCGGCGCGAGGATCTTCGTGGTCGCCGATGCGGATCCTTACGGGTACGGAGTCGATCCGGACGATCCCGACGAGCGCCAGTCGGCGACGTCTTCGGCATCAGCGTGTCGCCGGCCTGGTGGGCGGCAAAGAGCTGACCACAGGGCACAGTGCCCCAAAGGTGAAGAGATGCGGCGGTCACTCTCGCGAGCGCCCGCCGCATCGCCCCGTCTGGCTCCGACGTTGTTAAACGGGCTCTGTCAGCGATCACGGGGAGCCGTCACAGCCGGTGAGGTGGCGTTCGATTCTCTCGCCTCCGCAGGGGCGGGCTCTGGCGGGTGTTGCCGCCTATCTGACGCTCCCTCAAGTCTCGTGGGATCAGGCTGGCCGGACTCGCCACAGGCGACGTCCTGAGCATGGACAAACGTGAATTCTCCTGGCAGGACGTACTGTTCGCGGGGATCTCGGTGGTTGTCGAGGCGGCTGTGTGAAGACTATTGGGCAGGACTGGAATGACGTCTGAAGATGCGGTGGCGGCGGGCAAACTGCTTGCCGAGGATGAGATCGCCATACTGCGACGCGCCCTCCTGGAGTGGTGCGGGCCAGCCCGATGCAGTGATCAACTGGCCGTCGGCATGGGATTCACGGATGCACAGCACCTGGTTGACCAGTGCCTCGCGCTTCGTAGCGCGCTCGCCTCGGATGAGCCGATCGCTCCGGTGGAGTGGGCGCGTGTGCTGCTCGCGGTGGAGATCGTCTTCGCGAGTGACCTGATGGGGTCGGGAGTCGAATGGCCGACGACCACGGGGCTCGACGATGAGTCGACCATCACGGCGCTGCGCGTGATTCAGCGGAAGTTGGCCAGGACCATCCGCCCCTACTACGGGAAGACCCCGAGCGGTCACTGACCCACGGGTCACCCCGTACCGCTGTCAATGAGACAGGGGAGGTCACTCGCGCGAGTGACCTCCCTCGCCATCGGGATGGTGGTCCTGGTCGCCGCGTTTCTCTTCTACGGCTGGCCGAGCACCCCGCCGCGGCGTAGCCCGTCCAAGCCGTCCTCGCCCTGCTCGGAGTACTTGTAGGGGGCGGCTTGATCCTCGTCACCCTGCATGCCCTGAACCGCCGCCCATGACCCGCGCCCACCGGGCGGCAGCGATTAACTTCGAGAGGTGACCTAGAGTGGCTCTTGAGTGCGGTGTCCTCGGACGCTCAGTCGGCCAGTCCCCCAAGGATGCACTGACGGAACTGCTGAGCCATCTGCAGGACGCAGATGCGCGCGTCTCCTACGGCGACATCAAAGAAAGTGAAGGCTGGGCTGCCACAAGAGTCAAGGTCAGCCGCCCGACCGACACGGAACTTGAGCAGTATCTTCAAGTGAGCATCGGCGGCGAGATCCTCGAAATCTATCTCGAGGACGCGCGCACTGCCCTGGGCAGCGAAACCGTGCGGGACAAGAACCTGATGCTGACCACCATCCTCAGCGGTGAGACAGACGCAGCGATCAACCGGCACATCATTTCCTATGCCCTGTCACAATGGCATGGCATTCCGTGGGACGAGACATCCGGGTTCACCGGATCAGGGACCGCAGAGTAGCTCCTCGCAGAGCAAGCAGGGGGTGGAGACGAAACTTCGTCTCCACCCCCTCGCCGTACCCTTCGACCAGAACCGGCCGATCACCGTGGACCTGTGGGCTTCGCCGAGGATCAGGACGTGGCCAAAGTTCACGGCGGATAGTGCCGATCACACGCTGGCAGTGGGCGTTCATCCCGGGCGCGCGGGGCGCGCTGCGGGCCCCACTGACAATCCGACGGTTCATTAGCATCGGCCCACGCTGGCAGGCCACTTCGGGGTGCGGGGAAGCCGCATCGGCGCGGAAAACAACGCGACAAGCAGAGCTTCAGTGCTTTGATTCGCCCCCCTGCCCAGGCTGTGGCGATAAGCGCGCCCGTGGGCACGGAGGGGCAACAGTGCCCCGGGATCCACGCAAGCGATGGCCAGTGGTTGCTGTGGATCTGGCTGCGGGGCCACGCTCGTGGCACGGGCCGGGGCTTGTCGTCGGCGAAGAAGATCCGACGTCCCGCGCCCGCGGAGGGGTGGGCGCGATGCCCGCACGCGGAAGGGTCGGGAACGTCTCGCGCGAGCGGTACGAGGAGCTCGTGGCCCAGGACCGTCAGCTTGTTCTGGACGAGACGAAGATCCAGTTCAAGGTCGGGGACGATGCCTTGGAAGTAGCCCCGATGCAGGACTGGGGCGGCTCCCACCCCGCGGCAAGCGAAGCCCCCGGCATCCGGGAGACGCTGGAAATGTTCGCTGACGACGTGGGCCTGTCCTACGGCCAGGTACGGACGTACCGCCACACGGCCGGCCGGTGGCCTCACGAACACCGCCACGACGACGTCTCGTTCGAGGTCCACCGCATCCTGGAGAAGCTGGACGACCGGTTCGAACTGATCGCGAACCCGCCCCTCAATGCCCGCACCGGGAGGCTCCAGTGGACGGGCGATGCGGCCAGGCGGCAGGCCGGCTGGCAGGTCGAGACGCCCCAGTCCGTCCAGGAGAAGGTCGAGGCCATCCAGGACCTGCCCGTCGACGAGCAGGTCGCCGCGCGGGCGGCGACCGACCTTCTGCACCGCCCCGAGGTCGCTTTCCGTGCCGCGAACGACCCCACGGCCCGGCACCTGTTCAACCAGGCGCAGACCCAACGGGCCAACCACATCGTCGACGCCGCCCAAGCCATGAGTGAGGCGTCCCCCGGAGTGTGGACACAGGGGTTCATGCTGCGGTTGTGAGTGTATCTGCCCGCAGGTGCTGCTGTTCGAATTCGGCGGGTGAGAGGTAGTTGAGGGCACTGTGGCGTCTGCGGGCGTTGTAGTAGGTGAGCCACTGGAAGATCTCCAGCCTCGCCTGACGCACCGTCGAGAACAGCCGCTGGTGCATCGTCTCCCTCTTGAGGCCCTGCCAGAACGATTCGGCGAGGGCGTTGTCGTAGCTCGAGCCGACCCGGCCCATGCTCCTGCGGATCCCGAAACCGTCGCAGACCTGCGCGAAAGCGTCCGAGGTGTATTGGGCGAGTTCAACCAGTCGTTGCAACATCGGGCTGTTGCAGCGAGCGTAGCTGTTCTTCGAAGACCTCGGCGGATGTCCGCCAACCGAGGACTTTGCGGGGTCGGTTGTTGATCGCTATGGCGACGGCTCCGAGGTCTGCGGATGACCAACGGGAGAGATCGGTGCCCTTCGGGAAGTACTGACGCAGCAGGCCGTTCGTGTTCTCGTTTGTCGGTCGTTGCCAGGGCGAGTGGGGATCGGCGAAGAACACCTTCGTCCCGGTATCGAGGGCGAACTGGGCGTGGCCGGAGAGTTCCTTCCCGCGGTCCCAGGTGAGGGTCTTGCGCAGCTGCTCGGGCAGCTGCGTCATCGAGGTGATGAGCGCTGCGTTCATCACCATCGCGCCATAGCCTCCGAGCGAGGGGCCGTTCTTCACGGGCGGATTCTCGCCCCAGCCCTCGAGCCGAGGCAGGTGCACCAGGAGCGTGGAGCGGCTGCTGCGCTCGACCAGCGTGCCGATCGCGGAGCGACCCGTCCCGATGATCAAATCGCCTTCCCAGTGTCCGGGGACCGCACGGTCGGTGGCCTCGGCGGGGCGTTCGCTGAGGACGACGTCCGCGGTGACATGCCCCTGCGGCTCGTTCTGCGACCGCGCACGGGGAACCCGTAGCGCCCGGCCGGTGCGCAGGCACGTGACCAGTTCCCGCTTGAGGGCGCCACGGCCCTCGATGAACAGCGCCTGGTAGATCGCTTCGTGGCTGATGCGCATGGACTCATCATCGGGGAAGTCGACAGGGAGCCGGCGCGAGATCTGCTCCGGGCTCCATGCCGTCGCCCAGCCCCGGTCTTGCCGGTGCGGCTTGTTCACCCCTTTCCATGCGGGCGTCCTGGGTCCGGGGACGATCGTGTTGTCAGGGCGGCGGACGCTGCCTGCGAGCCGGTCCTGTACGTACTCACGCAACCTGTCGTTGCCTGTGAGCTTCGCGGTCTTCGGGCGCTTGGCGGCCTGCTGTGCTTTCCACTGGGCGACCGTCGCGCGGTACTCCTGCTTGCCGCTGCGCGTGGCGGCGTTGCGGCGCAGTTCGCGAGAGATCGTTGCGGGGTCACGCCCCAGGGCGCCGGCGATCTCGCGCACGCCCTTGTTCATCGCCCTGAGGATCGCGATCTCCTCGCGCTCCTCGAACGCGAGGTACCAGCCCGTGGGCTCGGCCAACGAGATCGGAGGCATGCCGCCAGCGTGACGAAACCACCTCGCACCCACCGGCCACGACACGCCGACCGCCAACGACGCCTCCACCGTCGTGACCCCCGTGGCGATCAGCCGACAGAACTGGCGCTGCACGACTCGAGACGGATCAGGCCGCCCCGGCGAACGCATCGCCGGCCGCAACGCACGATCAGCGCGCCACTGCCGACGCCGACCCTCCGGAACATCGCTGGTCTTCAAACTCCAGTCCGACGTGGCCACATCGCACACCTCCAAGATCAAAGTGTTGCGACGACCAGTTGAATCCACCCTCGCTGCCGCGGTCCGAGTGGAAGATCACGCCACGCACGTCGCCGCCCCGGGTGGCCGCGGCCATCTGCAGCGAGGCGACGACGAGTTCGGCGTCGTGCCGGGCGCCCATCGCGTAGCCGAGCAGGCGGCGGGAGAACAGGTCGATGACCGTGGCCAGGTAGAGCTTCCCGTCACCGGTGACGATCTCGGTCATGTCGCCGCACCAGACCTGATCAGGCTCGTCCGCGGTGAAGTCCCGGCGCACGAAGTCCGGCGCCGCCGGCCGCTTGCCGGGCCGGGTGAGCCCCTGTCTGCGTCGGATCTTCCGCCCGGCCAGGCCGAGCTCGGCCATGAGCTTCGCGACGGTGTTCACCGAGATGCGCCACCCGTCGCGCACCAGCGTGATCCATATCTTCGGGGAGCCGTAGGTGCCGCCCGGCGCCTCGAAGACCTGCTGGATCGCATCGGCCAGCCGGCCGCGCCGCACCGCGCGGGCGGTCGTGGGCTTGTCGCGCCATTTGCAGAACCACGACTCGCTCACGCCCAGGGCACGGCAGGTCACGGTGTGCGGAATGTTCTGCTCGGCCTTGCAGTCGCTGATCACCCCGGCCACTTGAGCCGGGTCCGCGGCAGCTACTTCACCCACAAGGCCATGCAGCGTCTGAAGACATCACGCTCCATCTCCAGCTCGCGTATGCGTTTGTTCTTCTCGCCCATCTCCCGTCGGAGCCGCTCCAGTTCAGCGCGCTCGGCCTCCCGCAGCCGGCCCCCATCGCTGGTCGAGGCCGAGGCGCGGTCGGAGGAGGCCGAGCCGTTGCGGCGCCACCGCGAGACCCAGCTGTGCAGCGTCCCCGGGTGGATACCGAGTTCCTCGGCGACCTCCGGGACCGACTTCCCCGTCTCGATCACGATGCGTACAGCACCCTCACGAAACTCCGCTTCGCACTTCTGTTGCTTGGACCCCATGAGCCTCAACTTCCCCAGCAATCACGGACTCCACGCTACGAGGGGAGGGACACCGATTACGTACCGGCGGGCGGCAAGGTCAGCTGCCAGCCGCTGCTCGCGCAGACCAACACCCGGCTCGGCGGAAAGCAGACCGCGCATTGCAAAGCCCGCCACCCCCGCCGCGCAGCACGCACGTGGAGGCCCTGCCAAGCCCTTGTACCGCTTCACTCGCAGTGGGGCTGGTGGGGCAGCGGAGGCGCGCAGCGCGAATGCCAGGTAGCGTGTTCGGGCGACATGCAGTTCGCCCAATAGCGGGCAAGAAGCCTCTGGGGAATTTTGAAACACCTCAGGGCGGCCTGATCACCACATCGCGCGGCTATGTGCGCATTCCGCTGCTGCCCGCGAATGGACAGAAAGGGACTGTCATGCGCCGCACCCTCCGCACCCTCACCGTCACCGGCCTGCTGGCCCTCGTGCCCATCGCGTACACCGTTCCCGCACAAGCAGCAGGCCACAGTTTCGTCAACACTGACGCCAGCGCACCATGCCAGCAACAAGCCGCAGACCAACAAAGCCAGCCGAACAGCGACGACGTCACACAGACCCAGGAAGGCCTCGTCAACGTCGGCCTCAACAACATCCTCTCCCAAGACCAGGTATCGGCCCTCGCCAACCTGAAAGACTGCCTCAACAACCTCCTCGAAGGTGGAACTCAGTAACACGCCGAACCTCGCGCCAACGGGAAGGTCCCTGCCCAGACGGGCAGGGGCCTTCCCGTGCTTATTCGCTGCGGTCAGGAGTGCCTCGTACCGCCGGTTGCCCGGCTTGGCGGTCCACCACCCCGACCATCGCCTCCCACTGCCGGCACGACGCCGAGACGAACGCCGCCACCGCCCTCGGACGGCCCGCTGTCACGACCGGAACCGCCGCTGCCCACTCCAACGCGTCGGCGGCCGGGGTGCCCGCCCCCGGTGAGGCCGCGGATGGGCAGCGGTCCGGTGCCCCCTGGCGAGTGTCAGCGGTGGTGGGCGAGGAAGAGGCGGGCGTGCTCATCGAGTTCGGCCGCTACTCGCACGCCGCGCGCCCGGTACGGGAGCAGGTCGGAGCGCAGTGAGCGGACGGCCTTGAGGGTGCGGGTGGACTTCACTCCGGCCATGGTGTCGATGGCGCGGCTCCAGGTGGCGCAGGCCTGCTCGATGCCACCCTGCTCGGCCTGCTGCTCGGCCTGGGCGATGAGATCGAGGGCGATGATCCTGGCGTACGTCGCCCCGGGCCGGCTCGCCGCGGCGGTCGCGTAGCTGCGGGCGGAGTTGGGGCGGTCGCCGAGGGTCTCGAAGACCTTCGCCGTGCGGCTGTGAACGGTGGCTGCGGGCGGCCCCCACACCAGCGCCCAGAACGGAACCTCGTCGTCCACGCCCGCCGCGAGGGCGGCGTGAGCCCGGTCGACGTCGGCGAGCGCTCGTTGTCGCTGGCCAGTCTTGGCGAGCGCGTGTGCGTGGGTGACGGCGAACAGCGCCTCGACCTGCGCATCCACCCGGCCCTTGGCGCGGTCCCAGCCGGTCTCGGCCAGGGCCAGGCAGTGTTCGGGCCGGTGCAGTTTCATGCCCTGCTGCGACATCGTGCGCATCACGAACCCGTCCTGGCCGGGGATGCCGGAGGCCCGCGCGAGCGCCAGCGACTGGAGGTAGTAGCGCTGTGCCAGGCCCTGTTCCCCGGAGTCGTACGCCTTCCACCCGGCGAGGTGGGCGCCGGCCGAGGCGACGGACAGTGCCTCGGCGCGGGTCTCTTCGCTGCTGAACCGAGCCCGGCACAGATCACGGACGTCGGTGATCAGGTACTGCACGAACGCGGAGCGGCCGTGCTGTCCACCATGGCGCTCGTCCATGTCCATGAAGAGCTTCACCGTGTCGCGGACCGCAGCGACGTCCGCGTGCCGGCCACCGCTCCGCCGCTGACGGTGCGGGTGCGGGCGGCGGCTTCCTGGACGATTTCCAGCGGGAGGACGGAGGCGACCATAGAAAAAGCAGAGGCGGCGAGGAAACGGCGTCGGTTCACGTCTGCGCTCCCGATGGCGGTCAGCGTCTCGATGGGATCGAAGTCCAGCGTCAGCCCGATGCTTTCATCTTCGCCGCCGAAGGGGGAACCGAGTCCGAGGTCTTCGCGGGTGATCCGGCGGCCCAGGCGGCGGGTGAGCGCCTCGGCCAGGTATCCGGGGTTGCCTCGTCGGGGACGGCTCCTTGCGTCCAGTGGTGGACGGCCGACCTGTTCGTCCCCAGTGGCTGGCCACTCTCCGACGCGACGGCCCGCACCGCGCGGGCGACGCCGTCGTATGGCAGCCCGGTCTCGTCGATCAGTTTCTTGAGCTGGTGGTTCGCCGTGCGCTGGGTCATGGCCGACCGCCCCTGTATTACGGGATATACGGCTTGGTGCGCTCCGTACGGTACTCGCCAACTCCCTTGCGCAGTTCACTGGTTGACGAAGCCTGATGACGTTCCGTCAACGGGATGGGTCGAATGGAAAGGGGGTTCGTGATGAAGGACCAGACGCGTCCGTGGGAGTCGGTGTTCGCCGGGCCGGAGATCACCGCTGTGCCCAGTGACACCGCGCGCTTCGAGGAGAAGCCGCAGGAGAGCTCGGACCAGGGCCGGTTCGAGGACTGATCCACCGGAACCACCAGTACTACCGGGGCCCGCGCCCGGCCGAGTGCCGCGCGGGTCCCGTCGCATGCCCGAAGGCCGCCCAGAGAGGAGCTTGAGATGTTGACGTTGTCGGTCGATCTGCGGACTGCTACGGGGCCGTGGCAGTGGTGTGAGCAGGGCGAAGGGTGCTGGGTGCGCGGCGAGGACCGCATCCGCCCGCTGGCGAACGCGGCGCTGGAGGCGCGGGCGGTCACCGACGGCACCACGACGCTGAATGGTGCGCGAGCGGGCCGCCGGCCGCGCCTCGCTGCTGCGCTCGACAGCGCCGGTGCGGGTGGACGCCGCAGTGTACGCCCGTTCCCTGGAGGAGTGCCGCCAGTGGCCGCTCCAGTCCGTCTGGATCGAAGCGGGCCCGGCCGGGCTGCGCCTTGAGACCGGGCTCGGCGGGGTGTGCCCGCTCTACCTCGCGCACGAGAAAGGGCGGCTGACGGGGTCGTGGCAGCTGATGGACCTGCGCGAGCATCAGGCGCCGGGCAGGCTGGATGAGAAGGAGGTCATGCGCCTTTTGACCGGGCATCCCCGCTACGGACACGACACCCTGTTCACCAGCATCAAGCGGCTGTCCGAACGCTCGTCGGCGTACGCGGACGCTGAGGGCCTGCGCATGGTCTACCCGGACCCGGCCGAGCACGCCCAGCCCTCGGAGCTGTCCGCGGGCACCGACGGCCCGGCGCTGGTGGGGGCGTTCGAGGCGCTCGTCGACCACATCTATGCCCGCCGCCCCCTCACCCCTGCGCAGACCGCCGCGCAGCTCTCGGGCGGGAAGGACTCCACCAACCTCGCGATCTCCCTCGCGCTCGCGCACCCGGGCCTGATCACGCCGTGCGCGCTGCTGATCGGCGGCGAGGCAGGGCCTCAGCAGATCGCGCGGCGCCGCATGGTCATCGACCGCACCGGCTTCGCCCCGGACATCACGGTGCCTGCCGCTGAGCACCCGCCGCTGGCCCCGGGCAGCCTACGCCGGGCTCACCCCGAGGCGGTCAGTCCGCTGGACGAGCCGCATCTGGAGGCGGCCGACGCGCTCGCCCAGGCGTTGATGGCGCGCGGCATCACCACGGTGGTGACCGGGTTCGGCGGCGACGAAGTCGCCCGGGTGCGCCGCCCCGACGGTGGACCCTTACGCACCCGGAGGCGCCGGCCTGGTGCGGCGAGCGGGTCCACGACCTGCTCGGCGAGGTGAACACCTCGATCTCCCCGGCCACGGTGGCGCCGGATTCCGCGCTGGTCGCCCTGGAGGTCGCCACCCCGCTGCTGGCGCGCCGGGGCCTGTGGACCCCCTCGCGCCGTTCACCGATCCGGAACCGGTCCGGTTCGGGCAGCGCCTCCCGTTGGAGTGGAAGCGGGACAAGCGGCTGCTGACGGAGCGCTTCGCCGCCCGCGGCCTGCCGGAGGAAGTCGTCCATCCGGTGCTGCGGGAGAACTTCGGGCACCTGATGAACCAGGCCGTCGAGCAGTACGCCACGGGGCTGCTGAGAGGCTGGGGCAAGGACCTGCACCTCATCGACCAGGGCTACCTCGACGCGGCTGTGCTCAACGAGACCGTCGAGCGCGCCGCCCTCGGCCCAAAGGAGGCGGCGCCGTACCGCACCGGCCTGTTCCTGATCACGGCCGTCGAGCTGGCTCTGCGGGCCCTGTAGACACCCAGTCCACCACGCGAGGGACGTCGGCTCAAAAGGCCCCAGCGCCCCGCCGGACGCGCCAGGATGGGGCGGGTGACGCAGTCCTCGCCCGCCCCGAAAACCTCCGGTTCCCCGCAGCAGGTCGGCTACCAGAGCGACCCGCACTTCGAGGACATCGCGAACGCCTCTTGGTGGCGGATGGCTGCCCGCCTCCCGCGCACCCTCGCCGCCGCCGCGCGCCTGGGCTGGGCCGCCGACCGGCCGGCGATGCTCTGGCTCGGCCTGTGCCAGCTGGTCGTCGCCGTCTCCTCGGCCATCGCGCTCAGCGCGCTGCCCGGCGCGATGAACCACCTCTTCGCCGGCGGCCCCGTTGCCGACCGGGTCAGCGCCGCCACCCCCGCCCTGATCGTGGTCGCCGCCGCGACCGGCGTGCGGGCCGGGGCCGACGCGCTCGCCGTGTACGCCTCCGTCCGCCTCGCCCCGGAGGTCGCCACAAAGGCAGACCTCCAGATCCTGGCCGCGGCCCCGGAGGTGGAGCTGGAAGCGTACGACCGGCCCGGCTTCACCGACCGCCTCCAGGCCGCAGGCAAGGGCGCCGAGGCGACCGAGAACCTGATCGGCGACGCCCAGGCGCTGGTCTCCGCGCTCGCCCAGCTCGTCGCCGCGGCCTCGGTCTTGACGATTCTTCACCCCCTGCTTTTGCCTCTGCTCGTCCTTGCGGTGGTGCCCAAGGGGGCGGCGGCGATCACGACGGCGCGGATTCAGCACCGGGCGGACTACCAGAACATCTCGGACAACCACCTGCGCTACCTGCTCAGGTACTACTCCACCGACCGCCGCACCGCCGCCGAAGTCCGCGCCACCACCATGGCTGGTTTCCTGACCACCTGGTATCGGGAAATCACCGACCGGATCAAGGCCACCCACCGCAAGGCTGCCCCGCGCGTCCTGCACGTCACGCTGCTCGGCTCGGCAGCCAGCGGGCTGATGCTCGGCGCGACCTGGGCCGCGCTCGACTGGCTGGCGGCGACCGGGCGGATGGACCTGGCCATCGCCGCGACCGCCGTCATCGCGGTGCGCACCTCGACCGGCGCCCTGACCTCCCTGGTCATGGCCGCCGCCCGGCTGTTCCGTACCTCGTTGTATCTGGACGACTGGCAGGCGTTCCTGCGTCGCGCGAAGGACCTGCGCGCGGTCCGCGGCACCGCGCAGGTCCCGGCCGGCGCTCCCGCCGAGATCCGTGCCGAGAACGTCAGTTACACCTACCCCGGCGCCGACACCCCGGCGGTCGACGGCGTGAGCCTCATTCTCCGGCGCGGCGAACTGATCGCGCTGGTCGGTGAGAACGGGTCGGGCAAGACCACGCTCTCGGCCCTGCTCACCGGGTTGCGCGTCGCGAACGGCGGCGGCGCGGTGACTTGGGACGGCACCGACCTCGCCGAGGCCGACCCGCACAGCGTGTGGTCCAAGGTCGGCCTGGTGCCGCAGGACTACACCCGCTGGCCGATGGACCTGCGCGCCAACATCCACCTCGGCCAGCCCCGCACCGCCGACGACGCGCTGCTGCTGGATGCCGCGAAGGCGGCCGGCGCGGACAGCGTCATCACCAAGGTCCGCTACGGCCTCAACACCCTGGTCGCGAGCTCCAATTGGGGCGGCACCGACCTGTCGGCGGGCAGTGGCAGAGGATCGCGGTCGCCAGGGCGTTCTACAGGGATGCCGCCATGCTGATGCTGGACGAGCCCACGTCCGCGATGGACCCGCGCGCCGAGCACCTGGTGATCCGCCGCTTCAAGGAGCTCGCCGCCGGGAAGGCTGCCGTGTTCGTGACGCACAACCTGGAGAACGCCCGGATCGCGGATCGCATCATCGTCCTCGACGGCGGCCGCGTACGAGAAGAAGGCGACTGGCAGACCCTCATGGATCTTGGCGGGTTGTTCGCCGAGCTCTACAAGCTGGCCCAGGACCGGTGACCGGCCAACTCACCCCCTCTATCTAGACCGTATGAAGCGGCCGTACTGAGCTGGGGAGCGAGGGCGGCTGCCGCTGTGAAGTCCGATGCCTCGCAGGGAAGTTGACGCGGGTTGCCCACCGGTGAGCACGGTGGCGGGTGGTGCCGCAATTACCGGGAGGCACCGGATGTTCTCCGAGCGTACGTCGGTCGGTTTGGATGTCCATGCCCGCACCACGATGGCGTGGGCACTGGACTGCGAGACGGGCCGGATCTTCAGCCAGCGTCTCGATGCTGAGACGCACAACGTGATGACGTGGGTGGCCGGGCTGCCGCAGCCAGCCGCGGTCGCGTATGAGGCCGGGCCGACCGGCTTCTTCCTGGCCCGGACCCTGGACGAGCACGGCATCCGCTGTGTGGTGGCGGCCCCGTCGAAGATGGAACGCCCCAGGGGCGACCGGATCAAGACGGACAAGCGAGATGCCCAGCGGCTGTCGAAACTGCTGCGGATGGACGAGTTGCCCACGGTTCGAGTGGCGACGCCGGCCGAGGAAGCCGCCCGTGATCTCGTCCGTGGCCGGGACGATATGCGCCGGGACCTGGCCCGGGCCCGCAACCGGATCTCCAAACTGCGGCTGCGGCAGGGCCGGGTCTGGCGCGGCGGAACCGGGTGGACGTGCATCCACCACGAGTGACCGTCCAAGCAGCGACTCGCTGATCCGGACACCCAGTTCGCCTTCGACAACGGACTGGAGGAGGTCCTGGCTCTGGAAGCGATGCGTGACCGCTTCGATGAGCGCATCACCGCTGCGGCCGCCCGGCCTGAATGGGCGCCGGTGGTGCGACGGTTGGCCTGCCTTCGCGGCATCGACACGCTGTCCGCACTCGGGCTGGCCGTCGAGGGCGGTGACTGGCAGCGGTTCACTGGCTCAAGCATCGGCGCCTACCTCGGGCTGGTGCCCAGCGAGCATTCTTCCGGGCCCAGCCGAGCCCAGGGACCGAAATGATCCCCGATCGGGCAGGATCGTCGAGGACCGGTGCAGCCGGGACGACGTCGGTCTCCTCGAATGCCCGGAGTGGGACGGTCGATACGATGCGGGGATGCTGTCGATGGTGGTGGCGCCCCGGGGGAGCGAGCCGGCGGTGCTGCGCAACGCGGACGCCCTTCATGATGCGGCGAGCACCATGAAGGTGGCCGTGCTGGCGGCTGTGCACCGCAGCGGTCTGGACCTGGACGCGCAGATACCGGTGATCAACGAGTTCCGGTCGGTGACAGGCGGCAGCTACGGCAACAGCCCGGAGTGGGACAGTGATCCGTTGCCCTGGGAGCGGATCGGCGACCTGGCCTCGGTGCGCTGGCTCGCCGGCCGTATGGTCACCCACTCGTCCAACCTTGCGACGAACCTGTGCCTGGCGCAGGTCGGACAGGCGGCCGTGGCCCGGGTCTGGCGGCAAGCCGGTGCCACGGCCAGCGGCAGCCCGCGCGGGATCGAGGACTACGCAGGGCGCGACGCCGGCGTTCACAACAGGGTGTCCGCCCGGGATCTGGCCCGGCTGCTGGACTCCCTGGAGCCGGAGGTGCTGGCGCTGCTGGAGCACAACGTCCACTGTGTGGACATCGCGGCCGGGCTGCCCCCCGGTACGCGCCTGGCCGGGAAGAACGGCTGGTTTCCCGGGCTGCGCCACAGTGCCGCCGTCGTCTATCCCGCGGACGTTGGTCCGTATGTCCTCGCTGTCTGCTACACGGGGTCGCTGGCGAGCGGCCGCGCGGTGGACGATCCGGCAGCGCGGCTGCTGGCCCGTATCTCAGCGGGAGTGTGGCGCCACCGGCATGTCCTGGCCGGCTGCGGCGTCTGACACCAGGCCGTCCTGGGGCGGGCCGGAGGCGGCGCGGTCTGCGACAGTGGCAGCCAGCGCCTCGATGGCGGTGTGGTTGAGCAGATTGATGCGGACGTAGCCTGGGTGGCCGTCGAGTTCGAAGTACCGCTCGTCGAGCGCCAGGAACCAGCGGTGCGGGATGTGTGGCCGGGCGAAGAGGAAGAAACCGGCCTCGACCGGTGTCCGCGCGGCGAGCGCACCGCTCGACGTGAGTTGCGCGTGGTTGTCACGGATATGTCCGACCAAGTCGCCGTTGCCGTGCTGTGCCATGAGATCCGCGGCGCGGTGGGCGAAGAGGCGGTCGGAGACGGCGACGTCACCGTGCAGGTTGATGTGCAGGTCGGCCAGTTCCTCACGCAGCGCGGCGGGAACCAGCAGGTGAGCGCAGCGATACCCATGGATCGACAGGTACTTGGTCGGGCACACCATGCGCAGGGTGCGCTCGACCGGCAGGCGGGCGCTGGCCTCGCCTGGCTGCCCGTCCCACGGCATGTACTGGAACGTGCCGTCCACGAACACCAGCGAATCGGTGGCCCGCTGCCATGCCGCGATCGCGTTCAGAACATCCATCGGCACCCGGCGGCCGGCGTACCAGACCGGGTCGGTCAGCACGAGGACCGTTCGCTCACCGGGCAGGCTCAGGTCGAACTCCGGCTGGTACGCGTGACCCGAGGCCACCGGTACCGGTTCGATGCCGAACTCGCGTAAGAGATAGGCCAGTTTGTAGTAGACGGGCGCCACGTAGTGGACCCGTCGGTGGCCGTTGATGGCCAGCCAGGTGACGAATGTCCCGAGCACGCTGCTCGAACCGCCGGCCGGGACGACGTTCCGCTCGCTGTAGGACACCCCGTCGTAGCGCTCGTGCATTGCGGCAATCTTGGACCGGAGCCTCAGATCCTCGTGCAGGCCGGCGTACCGGGTGATGTCCGCCAGGTGATGCGGCGCGGTATGGGCGAGTTCCCCCAGGTACTTCTCCACATAGGGGTGGCCGCCGTTGTAGTCGGACAGGAAGACACGAGCGCCCGGTCGCTGCCGCTCCGCCTCGATGTGTTCGTGCCACTCCAGCATGCGGAACAGCGAGGGGATCGCAGACCGCCCTGGCCTGGTGCGCATTCTTCTCCCTGATGTGAACGGAGGCCCTGCCCGGCTCCCGTCCGGGTACGGGACGAGGGGGACCGGGCCCGCCCGCCGCGAGCCTGGCCGGCAGCACGTCGTTCCTACCCGCACCGCCCTCGCGGGAAGCGGTCCCATCCCAGGATGACGCAGAACATCCGCTCCCGGGCTCGACGAGTCATCCTGCACCGTCTGCCGGATCGCGCTCGCGACATCGGGCGCCCTACCGCGAAACCAACTGCGCCCTACATAGCCGTTGAACCCCGGTGAGTGAACCGGGGTTCAACAAGACCATGGGTACCTCACCCGCTGTCACCGACTCCGAACGCGGAGGACCATCGATTGCTCGCCCCCCACCGACACGGCTGCTGCTCACTGGACGCGGATTCCGACGTTTCCGCAGGAGCCAGTTTTAACGAAGCCGCAGACGCTACCCCCCACGAGAACTTGCCCGCCCCGTCGCTTCCGTGCGCGGTACCGGAAGGACACGCCGGGTCTACGCGACGGGGGTGAGTTCGGCCCGGCCGAACAGCAGGGCGTAGCCAGTGGGGAGCTGGAGCAGGATCTGGCCCAGCAGGTCCTCGCCGACGGCGTCGGCGACGGTGGACAGCACGGCGCTGACGTCCCAGGTCGCGGTCTGCTCGGTGGCGCCCTCGATCCAGGCCGCCGTGGCCCGGACGAACCGTTCCGGGGGCAGCGGCTCGGCGCTCTGCAGCGGGTTGAGGAGGATCAGGGCGAACTCCTCCGGCAGGTGTGCCGCGAGCTGGGCCCGGACCTCGCGACCAGGTGCGCGCCGAGCAGGGCGAGGACAACGCGGGCCACCCGCTCCGCTTCGGTTCGGGTCTCGTACTGGCCGCGTTCGCTGACGTGGTCGAGGAACGCTTCGCGCCGCAGAGTCATCTCGGCCCCTTGCTTCATGGGACTGCCTGTGGGGGGTGCGGAGAGCGGGGTGAGGGGAGATCAGGTGCCCGTCCTCCGCACCCGTCCAGCCGGTGTCAGCCGGAGATCTCCTTGCGATCGGATCCGGCGCCGATGGAGATCTTGCGGGGCTTGGCGCGCTCGGCGATCGGGATGCGCAGCGTGAGCACGCCTGCGTCGTAGTCGGCCCGGATGCGCTCGGTGTCCAGAGTGTCGGCCAGCACGATCTGGCGGGAGAAGACGCCCAGCGGCCGCTCGGACAGTTCCATCTGCACGTCGTCGGCCTTCGTCACCGGCCGCCGCTCGGCCTTGACGGTGAGCATGTTCCGCTCGACGTCGATATCGATCGCGTCCGAGCTGACGCCCGGGAGATCGAAGGCGACCACGTACTCGTCGCCCTCGCGATAGGCGTCCATCGCCATCGCCGAGGGCCGCGTCCAGGTGCCGGACCCGGTCAGCTGCTGGGCGAGACGGTCCAGTTCACGGAAGGGGTCGGTGCGCATCAACATCGTGGAACACCTCCAGAAGGTTCGGGCAGTTGCTGCCAATGCGCTTCACTGAAACCGTTGTAGCATGTCATCCAATGGATGACAAACATGATGTCATCGAGAGGATGACATCTCTTGAGGAGGCTTCCATGGCAGGTGCCGACCGGCCGAACCCACCCCGCGCGAGCGGCCGGAACCCGGCCTCGTTTCTCGCCGCCGCAACCGCCCTGGAGGCCATAGACCACGCCCTGCGCGATGCCCGGCACGAGGCCACCACCAGCCCCACCGCTGCGGACTCCGGGCCCGAACAGGCTCTGGCCTCGCTCCTGCTCCTGCGGCAGATCCGCGAGCAGCTCGCCGGATGGGAGACGGGCCTCATCGAAACTGCCCGCGACGCGGGTGCCAGCTGGGCCGACCTCGCCCACCCCCTCGGCGTCGCCAGCCGCCAGGCCGCCGAACGCCGCTACCTGCGCGGCCGCCCCGGCCCCGCAGGAAGCACCGGCGAACAGCGCGTCCAGGCCACCCGCGACCGCCGCGCGGCGGACCGCACCACCGCCGCCTGGGCCCGCGACAACGCCGCCGTCCTGCGCCGCCTCGCCGGCCAGATCACCGCCCTCCCCACCACCGCCCGCCGCCCGGCCGGACGACTCGACACAGCCCTCGCCCACGACGACCCCGCAGCCCTCCTCGGCCCACTAAGCGCCGTCCTGCCACACCTGGCCGCCGCCCACCCCCACCTCGCCACCCAGCTCACCACCCTGCTCGACGAGAGCGGCCGCCGCACCTGATCCCGACTTCCAGGGCGCCTGGCAGATGGGGCCGAAATCCGGGATGCCTACCGAACCAGAGGCCTGGACCGACGTCTTGCGCGGTGCGCCGTTCCCGGTCGTAGGACGCACCGGGCACGGGCTCCTGCTCGGCCGGAACAACTGACACCTGGGCTTCCGCGCCTCCATCCTCGTCGCGGACGGCCTGGTCACCCTCGGCACAGTCGAGCGCCTTCCCAACCAGGATGATCGGCTCTACTTCGCCGTCGTACGCCGCGTCCGCCCCTTCCGGGCCCGCCTGATGCTGCGCCGTACCCACCGCCGACTGGCGCTCACCGTACCGAGCCGCGATCCGTGATCCCCCTGCCCCGCTCCAGTCACTTCGGCAGATCGGCGGAGAGGAAGGGGGCGAGGAGGGCGAACAAGGCGTCGGGTCGGTCGAGGGGGATGATGTGGCCGCAGTCCTGGAGGTGGTGTCCGACCAGGTCATCGGCGATGGGCCGGAGTTGGCGTTCGAGACCGGTGCCGACGGGGTGAGAGCCGACGGCCATGGTGGGCATGATCAGCCGGGCCCTCGCGACGGCGTCCTGGATCTGCTGCGCACTGGCGGGCAGGGCCCGGTAATAGGAGAACGCGCAGCGCAGGGCCTCCCTCCCGGTGTACGCGTGGACGAAGGCCGCCCGGATGTCGTCGGGTACTCCTCGCCCGAGCGTCCCCGAGTCGAGGAACCAGTCGATGTACGGGGCCTCGTTGCCGGCCAGGACAGTCTCGGCAAGGCCGGGGACGGCGTGGAAGCCGAACCACCACGGGGCTCCGCCCGCGACGACGTGTTCAGCTCCGGGCAGGCGGCCGAGCAGTGCCTCCATGACGACCAGGCGCCGGACGAGGCCGGGCCGACGCAGCGCGAGCAGGACGGCGGGGGCGGTGCCCGCGTCGATGGCGACCACCGCTGCCGAGGCCTCGCCGAGTGCGTCGAGCAGCCCTTCGGCGTCGGCGGCGAGGGTGCCGGCGTCGTAACCCTCGATGGCACGGGCACTGGCACCGAAGCCTCGCAGGTCTGGGGCGATGACCCGGTACTGCCCGGCCAGTCGGCCCATGATGCCGCTCCAGAGCTGCCAGGTGTGGGGGAAGCCGTGCAGCAGGAGAACAGCAGGTCCCTCCCCGGCGATTGCGACGTTGAGTTGGACG
>NZ_JBSFIE010000049.1:0-41414 GCF_053597395.1 Streptomyces sp. NPDC001415 | reverse complement strand
CCGACCAGAGCAGTGCCGCCTGGTTCGCGGAGCTGAAGAAGGCCCTCAACCAGGCCCTCGCCAGCCTGCGCATCCTGATGACCTTCGACTCGGTCGTCCCTGTCCTGCCGCCCTGGGTCGGAATCGCCTACGAGGTCGCCGGCATGTTCGCCGTGATCTTCGACGCCTTCCGCAACTACGACGACCTCTCCTGCCAACGCACGATCGGCATGGACCGCCAAGACCTGGCGGTCCTCTCCCACTACGGCCACACCTCCTGGCACTTCAACGGCGAGGGCCACCACGAGCTACGGGTGAAGTACGCCGGCGAACCGGTGCCCTTCCCCGTCGGCACCCTGCGCTACGCCGTATTCAACGGCCGCAACTGGAGCGCCCCGATCGCCCTGGACTTCGAGTCCATGACACCCCCCACCCTCGCCTCCTACGACGGAGTCCTCCACGCCCTGTTCGTACGCCCGGCCGACAAAGCGGTCATGTGGACTCGTCTGGAGGCCCCCGTGGGCGCCGGCGGCGGCAGCCCGGCCTGGAGCAAACCCGAACGCATCGGCCCCGACGCCAGCCTCTACGCCCCGGCCCTGGCCGTGGCCCACGGCAAGCTGTACTACGCCGTCACCGGACAGGACCGCGGACTGTACTGGCGCACCTACACAACGAGCGGAGGCTGGAGCCCGTACTCGAAGTTCCAGGGTTACGGCTCGCAGTGCGGACCCACCCTGGCCACCGTCCGGGAACAGGTGTGGATGGTCCACGTGAGCGGTGACCAGTCCCTGTTCCTCAACACCCATAAGGGCACGGCCTGGGGCCCGGCACAGGACGACGTCCTCGACTGGCAGGTGAAAACCGCCGTCGCGATGGTCACCTACAACGACGACACCTGGAAGATCGCCGCCGGACTGGACAGCTTGCTGCACGCCAGCACCTCCCAGGGCCACCCCGGCATCTGGCAGCGCCGGGGCAACATCGACCCCGACCTCCTCACCAACCACTCCCCGGCACTCACCGTGCACGACGGCAAGATGTGGCTCTTCATCCGCGGCAACGAGGGCGCCCTGCAGGCGAACACCTACAACGGCGCGTGGAGCGGCTTCCACAAGGTGGACACGGGATCGGCCAAGCCGTTGGACGCACCGTCCGCCGCCTCGCACGACAACAAGCTGTACGTGATGTACCGCCACTGATCCCGCTCACCCCAAGCGGCAGACCCGGCTCGCTGCCCTGCCGTCGGAACGGCCTGACTCACTGCCACTACAACACCGAAAACCGTCGGTATCCGGTGACAGTGGTCATGCCATGCACCGGCCAGTTCGGCAGCGAGCCGGTCAGCATCGCCCGGCAGGCCGACCTTTCACAGGGCGGCCAACGGCGCTGGCGGCCCGCTCGGAGCATCGCGGCGTGTGGCTGAGGACGGTGCCTTGACCCTTCGAGCAGGATGCGCCGACCAAGGAAGAGCAGAACGCCAGCAGTGTGCCGAGCAGGCCAATGAAGGCCACTCAGTCGTCGTCGCCGGCTTGGTGGAGGTAGATGCCGTCAAGCATGTAGCGGATGCGTGCGGTGCCAGTGGGCAGCGGGTAGGACGGGTACGCGGTATACCCATACGCACTGGCGAGTTCCGCCAGCTGAGCGGACGCCTGGCCGGGGAACTGCTCTGCCACGTTCTGGGCCTCGGCGCCGATGGCGGCCAGGAGCTGGTTGCGGGCCTCCGTCGCGGCGGGTGACTGCGCATTCTTGGGCCACAGCTCGGCGACTTCCCTAGGCACGGGGCCCGCGATCTGTGTTCGCAACACGATCTGGATGCCTGCGTTCTGATCCGCGTTAAGGGCCGCCAGCCCGGCGGTGGCGATGCCGCGGAAGGCGCGGGCGAGTTCATGAAGCTGAGCGGACACCTTGCCGGGGTACTTCTCCAGGTTCCGGGCCTCGGCGCCGATGGCGGTCAGGAGTGCGTCGCGGGCTTCCGTGGCGGCGGGTGTTTCGGCCGTGGTGATCTGTGCCGGGATCTGCTGGATTTTCTCGTTGGTGGCGACGGGAGTGGGGTCGGCTGGGTTGCTGGTCATAGGGCGCCTCGTGGCTCGGAGGGACTGGTTCTCGTCAGGCTAGAGCCGCGCCCGTGGACTGCGGGCCTTCCTTGATCCACGAGTCGGGAATAGGCCATCTCTTGGCTGGACATGGTGGGTTGCTGCGCTCTCACCCGCTGACTGCCCGGAAGCTGCGGAGGCGGGCACGGCAGAGGCGCGCCGCTGCCTCTCGGCCACCGGGCCGGAAAGTGTCGTTGTTGGAACATGTCTGACCTGGGACGCTTCGTTCCGGTCGGCAGGGAGCCGACCGGTGAGGAGAGGCATGTCTGAGATCACGCCAGAGGCCAAGGGGCCGGCTCCGGTAAGGCTTGAGGCGACGGCAGGCGAGCCCGTGCTGGTTCCCGCGTCAAAGGTACGGCCGGAGGATATCGGGACCCTCGCGATCGAATACCGCGATGGCGTGCCGGTGATCGTCGTCAGCGGCGGGAAGTTCATCCCGGCGGAAATCGCCGTGGTGAACCAGGAGGGAGTCGCCGTCGCGCGTGTCACCGCCGCGCCCATCGACTCGGTGCTGGCCGGCGGCGATGAGTCCAACCTCCTCACGAACGGGGCCCTGGTCCTTGGCTATCAAGGGTGGCTCGCCGGAGCCCAGTTGGCCTATGACACTACCGAGGCAAAGTAACGGGACACTTCTCGCGGACTCTCATCGCCAGCCTGAAGGATCATTCCCGATCGGGCAGCAGGATCGCCGCGATGGATCTTCAAATGATCACCACGCCCGTGAGGCCGCCGCCGGTTGGCACCGCGCGCAGGAGTCGCCGGGCGCCAAGTCCGCGCGCCCTCGTGGCATCCAGCGGGACTGGGTGGAGCGGACGGGCTGCTGGAGTTCGGTGACCCGGGTGCTGCTCACCTGCGAGCAGGTGCGCGCGTACGGGCTCCCGGCGACCGAGGGCAGGTGCGGCGATCCGCGGTGGCCGGCCTTCGCCCGCCGATACGGCTTCGACATCGAGCACCCGGTCCAGTGGGAGGTGGAGGCGCTGGGGCCGGACGAACTCCAGCGCCTGGTCCTCGCCGCCGCCGACCCGTACATCGACCGCGACGTCCTCGCACGGCAGATCGCCCGCGAGGAACAGCAGCGCCGCGCCTTGGAGGAGTTCGCCGGTCGGTGGGGTACGCGCACTGAGGAGCCGTAGGCCGGGCCTGTGCGGCTTCGGCTCGGAGGGTCAGCGGCTTCTGATGGTGCCGCGGACGAGGGCGTAGGGGATCGCGCAGAAGGCGCCGAGGTTGGTGGCGACGATCAGGGTGAGGAACAGCCAGTAGGCGAAGCCGTGGCCGTTGGAGGAGGCGAGGAGCCACCCGTAGGTCAGGGTGGTGAGGATGCCGGTGAGGGCGAGTCCGGCCGCCCAGCCCGTCTTGCTCAGCCCGAAGCCGAGGCCGATGTAGGCCCAGAACAGGGCGGGGCCGGCGACGGCCGCGATGGCCAGGAACACCGGGAAGTCGATGTCCCGGCCGCTCATGTAGTCCGTGAGCTCAGGCACCGAGATGAAGGCCAATAGGCCCATGTAGGCGACGCCGAGGACGACCGCGACGATCGTGATCACGCGGGCGGCACGTGTGGTGGGAGAGGTGTTCGCGGCGTCGGTCATGAGGCGGTGGGCTCCTTCTCCTACGGCGGGCAGGGCAGTCGGCCCCGCTCCGGGTTAGCCGTCGGGGACCACAGGGGTGCGTGCTTTCCGGCAAGGCTCCCCGGGGCCGGTGATGAACAAGCCACTCGAAGCGGTGACGCGACACCGGCGACCGCAACGCACCCGCCCGGCCGTGCGATACCGGCTGGTGAGGCCGTACGGTCGCCACGACCCCACCGGCCGAATCCCGCTGCGCTACGACGGCGTCGTCGGGGTGGCGCACCGCCCGGGACGTGGACCTCACCGACCCCGACTTCGTGGAGTGGCGAGGCGTCGGACCCGAAGGGTGGGAGCGCCCTCCCGCTGAGCATCGCGAGGGTTGCACCGGAAGGGGGCGGAGGGTTGTCTGCACGGTTGCACTAGGCGGGGGACCGCAGGTGTGACTGGAGGTGGGACCCCCCGAATTGGGTGATCTTCCGTTTGACCAGGTCAGCGGCCTTGGGCAAGCCCCGTTCGCACAACGACACCTCTAATTCGTTAGTAGTTAGAGGTGACTTCCGTCAGGGGCCAGCCGGGGCGCTCTGACTGGGCGAACCACGGCCGGGAGTGGCCGCCTACCCGGCCGTTTCGAGGGGAGAATCCTCAGCGGTTACGCCGCGCTTGTACGGGATGATCGAGAGGCGATCGGGGTAGACGCCGAGGTTGATCTTCGGGCGGGGCAGGGGCGGGGCGAGTTCGAGCTGTTGCCAGGTCTGCGCGATCACACCGAGCATGATCGGCATCTCGGCCCACGCAAGGTTCTCCCCAATGCAGTTGCGGCGTCCGGCCCCGAAGGGGATGTACGAGCCGCGCATGGCGGTGGTCATCCTCTCCTTTGTCCAGCGGTCGGGGTCGAACCGGTCAGGTTCCGGGAAAACCGATGGATCATGCTGGAGCAGGTACGGGCTGTAGACGACGGTGGCGCCTTCGGGGACCAGGTAGCCGCCGAGTTCGACCGTCCGCCTGGCAGTACGGGTGATCAGCCACGTCGGCCCGTACAGCCGGATGGCCTCTTGGAGTACGCGGCGTGTGTAGGTGAGGGCGTCGAGGTCCTCGTATCGCAGTGGCCGGTCGCCGCAGACGGCCTGCAGTTCCGCCCGCACCCGCTGCTGAGCCTCGGGGTTCCGGATGAGCTCGTACAGCGCCCACACCGTGCTGACTACGCCGGTCTCGATCGCGGTGGTCAGCAAGGTGATGACCTCGTCCTGCAATTGCCGCCGTGACAGCGGGCCGCTGTGCGGGTCATGGGCCGTGAGCAACGTGTCGAACAGCCCACCCGGCTCGCGCACAGCGGTCAGGGGGCATCCGGTTGGCGCGCCTTTTGTTCCCTGATTGAGTTCGATGACCTGGTCTGCCAGTTCACGCAAGCGGGCGACGTTCCTGGCCTGCGCGGTGGTGGCGGGCAGTGGCAGGCGGGTGAGCCAGCCGGGAAGAAGGGCCTGTCGACCGGCGCCGTGCATGACAACCGGCACCAGTTGCCGGATTTCGCGCTGTACGCGGGCGGGGACTTCAGCGCCGAACAACGCCACCAGGAACATGCGCAGGGTGAGCTCGCTCACATCGTCGAGCACGTTCTGCCGGGTGACCCCCTCGTCCCAGGAGCCCACGAGTTCCCGCGCCTGTCCGATCATGGCTTCACCGCGGGTGGCGATGTGCGCCTTGTTGAACATGGGCTGCATCAACCGGCGGCTGCTCATGTGGGCCCGGCCGTCCGCGATGGTTGCCACCCCGTGGCCCAGGAGGCTGCGCAACGCGTCGTAGATCTTGCCACCCTTGACGAAGACGTCGGCTTCGGCGACCAGGATCTGGCGCGTCAGGACCGGCTCGGTGAGCACGTGGACCGGGGTCGGCCCGATGAAGACGCGAACGATCGGTCCCTGTTCGCGCAGCGACTCCATGAAGGGCAACGGCCCCCGGACAAGGCGGTGGGCATGTCCGAGGAGAGGCAGTCGGCCAGGTGCGGTGGGTGCAGAGGAAACGGCCATCACATATCAGTCCTTTTCGTCGCTTGACGAGCAGTCCGCGGCCTCGTGCACTCTGCGCGGACGTGAAGAACGCCGGGGTGCCACGTCACGTGAGGATGGGTGAGCACTGTGGGGCGGTGCATCGGGTGGGCGTCTGGGGGAGGTGCCGGAGGGTGATGGTGTGGGCGGCGAGGATGACGGCGCGGACGACATTGACGGGGGCGTAGAGGGTTTTGGCGACCCATAGTGCGGGCGGGTCGGTGTCGTCCAGGTGTGCACACAGCCGGGTGTGAGCTCGCTGGTACGCCTCGGCGGGGGCTGGGCCGAAGTGGGGTTCAAGGGCAGTGAGGGCGAGGACGGCGTGGCCGGTCTCCTCGGCCAGCCCTTCACTGCTGCCCCAGGACCCGTCGGGGTGCTGGCTCTGAAGCAGCCAGCGCCAGGTGCCGGCCATCTCGTGCGGAGCCGCGAGGGCACAGGCGAAGGCGGCCTGGGCGGTGGCGTAGTAGGGCGAGGCGTGCCATTTGTCGATCCACCAGGCACCGTCTTGGCGTACGTCCAGGAGGTAGCCGAGGGCCGTGGAGCTCTCCCTGGCGTAGGTGTCGGGTTGGGCGGCGAAGGCTTCGAGGGCGCGGGCGTTGACGGTGACGGTCAGCCCGCGTTCGTGGGGGTAGCAGGCGACGTGCGTGTCGGTGACGAAGGAGGAGAGGGCTTTGAGCAGGGCGGTGGCGGGGCGGTGGTAGGCGTGCAGGACGTTGGCGGCCATGGAGGTGTCGTCGGAGTCGGCCGCCTGGAAGTCGGCGCTCATGGCCAGTCCGGCCGGGGAGCGTTCGCCCAAGGCTTCGAGCCGCGCGACGTGAGCGGCGGCAGAAGGGGGCTTCAGGCCTGCGCGGGCGAGTGTGTAGAGGACCCAGGCGGGTTCCATGACGTCGAAGCCGTGGACTTCCGGTATGCCGCCGTCGTCGGTGGAGCGGGCGGCGCGCATCAGGTACCACAGGGCCGCAGGGGCGCGGGTGGCCTGCCAGAGGGCGATGGTGGAGGAGGGGCTGTCGGCCAGGGAGCCGTTCGGCAGGGCGAAGCGGGCCAGCTGCCGGACGGGTATGAGGTCGGTGAGGCCTTCGACGGAGTAGAGCAGGCTGGTGGGTTCGCGCAGCAGCGCGCCGGAATCGACGAGGGCGGCGAGTTTGTCCGCCCGCAGCCGGTGCAGTTCCCCGGCACCCTGCACGTCCACGTTCAGGCCGCGTCGGCGGGCCTGATCGAGGAGGAAGGGGGTGACGACCTCGAAGCCGACGGTCTCTCCGGGCGCGCCGCGCCAGTCGCCGGCGCGGTGCCGGAGGTAGTCCACCCCGGCGCGCACTGCGGGCCGGCCGGTGTCGTCGGGCACGTTGTCAAGGGCGATGATCGCGGCAAGAGTGGACACGAGGCGGTCGTAGGGGTTGCGGACCGCACTACTGCCCCAGGAGCCATCCGGGTGCTGGTGCGCGGTCAGCCACTGACGGGCCCGGGGGAAGACCGCTTGGCCGTCGGGGGTGGTCAGGCGGGCAGCCCAGGCGGTGGTGTAGGCGGTGGAGGCGATCGTCCTCCCGCCGATGGCCCTGACGATCTCGTCGGCTGCGTTCACCGCGTCGTGCACGCTGATCTCCTTGCTCCCATGAGGTTTACGTCTGTGTGCTTGCGGCCTGAAGTGCCTTCTGAAAGCCGGCAGGGAGGAACCCGAGAACCAGAGAAGGCTCACTAGGTGTTCAGTGCTCCTGCTGCTGCTGTTCTCGCTCATGAAGGTGGCCCGCGTCGCCGGCCTGGTGGAGGCGGAGGACGAAATGCAGGCAGTAGTGCAAAGCCTGTGCATCAGGGCAGGGGTGGGTGAGGAGAGGGCGGAGCTGTTCCAGGCAGTGCCGGACCTGGTCGGCGATCTGCGTCCTGAGGTACGCGGGTGATGCGCCCAGGGCGATGGCGTTGAGGTCCCCAGTGCGGCGTTCGCGTTCGTAGCTCTGGAGATCATTTGCCATACGGATGGCCTGGGAGGCTGACTCCAGAGGCGGCTGCAGCCGTGCAAGGCTGCTGTCGCATGCTGGTTGTGGTGCCGAGGCCCACAGCGTGGCCATGGTCAGCGGAACGCCGATGGTCTGCCCGGCATGGTGCAGGTACAGGGGCAGGGCAGGTGGTGGGCCTCCGTCCCTGATCTGGGCGGAGGCAACGTGTTCGAACTTCATGCCGGCCAGCAGAGCAGTCGTGGCTTTCACCCACAGGGATCCGCGCCGCCTCGATGAGGCCGCTCCCAGTACCGTGTCGCGGATGTCGGCGAGGGCGCCGGCGAGTGCGGAATGCGGGTCGGGGGCCTTGCCTTCCGCGACCTCTTGCAGGTGGTCCAGGCCACGCGGCGCTGCGTCGTCGCGCTCAGCCCAGTCGTCGACGGTCGCGATCCACAAGATGGTCTTGGCGGTCATCAAGGTGACTTCTGGCGGGTTCCAGGGCGCGACGTGAGTGGCGTACACCGCGCTCAGCGGCACGGAGCCGAGGCTGAAGGGTGCTCCCCAGCCGTGCGCCCATTTCGAGAGCTGAGCGGCAATGACGGCGTCTGTGGTGGCAAGGTCGGCCAGTACGGCTGCCAGGTGCGGGTTCCACCCTGATGGGTCCGCAGCGATCCGCGGTGCGAAGAGGTCATTCATGGCGTAGCCGCTCCTCCAGGTCTTCGGCCGGGTCGTCCGGTCCGGGCATGACTGGGCAACAGAGAAGGCACGCGGCCTCTTACGCAGTTCTCACGGTGGCCGCGCCCGCGATGCGGCGCAGCGCCGAGGTAAGGGTGGGCGGGAAGGCGCCCTGCGTCAGCGCGGACACCGCGCGGGCGCGGCGGGCGCGAATCATGTGCTCGACTTCCCGCCGCGCCCCCGTGGCGACGAGCACCTCACGCAGGCGGCCGGCTTCCGCAGTGTCAAGGTCCGGGTCGCCCAGCAGAGACTTAAGAACGGCGGCCTGGGCGGGGGTTGCGTTGCGGAGCGCGAGAGCGGTCAGCGCGGTGTGCTTGGCGGCGCGCAGGTCGTCCAGGCAGGGCTTGCCCGTCGTGGTGGGATCACCGAAGACGCCCAGTAGGTCATCGCGCAGTTGGAAAGCCTCGCCCAGAGGGAGGGCGTAGGAGCTCAGCGCCGCCTGCGAGCCGCGATCTGCGCCCGCGAGGGCCGCCCCGAGGTGAAGAGGCCGCTCGACCGTGTACCGGGCCGTCTTGTACCGGGCGACCGTCAAGGCGGCCTCGACGTCGTCGCTGGGCTGCCCGGTGGCGCACAGATCGAGGTACTGCCCGTACATCAGCTCCGTACGCATGGCGTCGACGACCTGGTGTGCGGCGTCGAGCTGCGCGGTGGCCAGACCTGCGGTGTGGAGGAGTTCGTCGGACCAAGCGAGTGCGAGGTCGCCCAGGAGGATCGCGCTGTTGATACCGAGCCGTTCTGCGTCCGGCCGGCCGCCGTGGTGGGCAGCGAGCGTCCGGTGGGCTGTTGGGCGCCCGCGGCGGCTGGCCGAGTCGTCCATGACGTCGTCGTGTAGGAGCGCGAAGGCGTGGAACATCTCCAAGGACGCCGCCGCTCGGACGACCGCTTCGGGAGGGGTCCCGTCATCGCCTGCTGTGTGCCAGCCGAGGACACACAGCATGGGTCGTAGCCGCTTGCCGCCCGCGAAGAGGAAGCCGCGCAGGACCTCGGTGATCTCGGCCGGGAAGCACTGTGCGGCCGAGCTGCGGGCCTTGGCGTCCACGAACTCGGCGAGGACCGCATCAACCTGTCCGCGTATGGAGGGAAAGTCGATCGACGCCGCAGTGACGATTGGCGCTCTCACGCGATACCCATGGAGGAACCTGGCCTTCAAATGAGGTGATCGGACGGGACGAGAGCTTCCCCGTGGCATGACCATGAAAGCCAAGCGCGGCTCCCGGAGAGGAGCATCGAGGGGCGCATGCGGCGCACACGGCGCATGCGCCCCTCCAGGCACAGGCCGCCGATACCGTGTAAGTGGCGTCCAGGCAAGTACACCAGGCCACCGTTTGATCCGAGGATCTCCCCAGCCGTCGAAGTGGGAGGCTGTCTTGACGGCCTCGGCTTCGGTCATCCTGTCAAGCCTCGGGTTTCGTGGAGAGTGAGTTAGCTGGTTTTCTGGAGTGATGCAGGGGGTTCGGCCGCATAGTAGGCGGCCTCATGCTCGGCGGGGGTGACGTGGCCGAGCTCGCCGTGCAGGCGCCTCTGGTTGAACCAGTCGATGTACTCGGCGACGGCGACCTCGACGTCGTTGATGGACGTCCAGGGGCCTTTGTTGCGGATCAACTCGGCCTTGAACAGGTTGTTGAACGCCTTGGCGAGGGCGTTGTCATACGAGTCGCCCTTGGAACCGACCGAGGCCACGGCAGCCTCGTCGGCGAGGCGTTCGGTGTAGCGAATAGCACGGTATTGAACGCCGCGGTCCGAGTGATGCGTGAGACCGGCCAGGTCGGCGCCGAAGTGCCGGCGACGCCAGATCGCCATCTCCAGCGCGTCGAGCGCGAGGTCGGTGTAGAGACTGGTGGCGACCTGCCAGCCGACGACCATGCGCGAGAACACGTCAATGACGAAGGCCGCGTAGACCCAGCCGGAGAAGGTCCTGATGTAGGTGATGTCAGCAACCCACAGCTGGTTGGGTGCAGTTGCGGTGAACTGCCGCTCGACCAGATCGGCGGGACGGCCGGTCTCCGGGGCCGGACGGGTGGTGCGCGGGCTCTTGGCCCGGATCACCCCGCGAAGTCCGGCCTGGCGCATGAGCCGTTCGACCGTGCAGCGGGCCACCGTGAAGTCCTCGCGGACCAGGGCGGCATGGACCTTGCGGGCCCCGTAGACACCGTAGTTGTCGGCGTGGATCCGGCGTATCTCCTCGGTGAGGTGCTCGTCGCGCAGGCTGCGGGCCGAGCGCGGACGGCTGTGGGCAGCGTAGTAGGTGCTCGGCGCGATCGTTGCGTCCGTCTCGGACAGGACGTCGCAGATCGGCTGGACGCCGAACGTCTCCTTGTACTGGTCGATGTAGGCGACCTTCATCGCAGTGGACGGTCCAGCTCCGCGGCGAAGAAAGCCGAGGCGGACTTCAATATCGCGTTCGCCCGCCGCAGTTCCTTCACCTCCCGTTCCAACTCCGCGATCCGCGTGGCCTCCGCACTGGTCGTCCCCGGCACGACACCCTCGTCGATCTCGGCCCGCTTTACCCACCCCCGCAAAGCCTCGGGATGCACGTCCAGTTGATCGGCGATCCGCTTGATCGCACCGGCCCGGCCGACCGGGTCCTTGCGGGCCTCGACCGCCAGACGCGTCGCACGCTCGCGCAGTTCGTCGGGGTACTTACGGGGAGCAGCCATGATCGGCATCCTTCCGGGTCTTGATGATCTCCATCAAACCCGGGGCGATTCAGTGGGCCAGGGCGAGCAGAGCCTGACGTGCGGCGGAAAGGCGCCGCCATCGCGTCCCGATCTCCCGCCGCCTGGCTACCAGCTGTCCGGTCAGGAACCGCAAGGCGTGGCTGGACAGATCAATCGAGGACGGGCAGACAAGCACGCGAAGCTCCTGGCAGACACGGGTGATCTTGGTCGAGAACCCGTCTACCAGGAGCTTCGTCGTTGCGCAGGACTGTCCAACTCGCGGTCAGCACCACCAGCTTGGAAAAGGCTCACTGCTGGCGTTCGGGCATTCCGACAGCGGCCTTTCGTAGGGAGAGAGGCGCTGGGTTCTCCGAGAGATCAAAGCGTCGATGGTCGAACAGGTCATCACGGCGGCACAACCCGGACTGTGCACCGCAGGAGCGGCCCCGCACTGCCAGCACCGGCCCTTCTGCTCCAGGCCGGCCCGAGTGGGCGCTCTGTCCCACCGTGCTCCCCTCCGGAGACTGGACCCCCGCGCGGTAGACGGTGAACGCGCTTTTGTGTGCTGAGTAGCGTCTTGCTCATGCCACGAAGCGAACCCAGTAAGGCTGATCAGGAGCTGATCCACCATGCCCGCTCACAGGGCCACGCGGTCAGCGCGAGCCAGATTGAACGATGGCGCCGACGAGGCCTACTGCCCCGGCCGATGCGTGTCTACCACGGCCGGCACGGAACCGCATCGTTCTACCCGGACGGCACAGGCGACCTGGTCTGTGTACTCGCCCGCCACAGCATCCCCGGACGGCGCAGCGGCGATCTGGCACTCCTTGCGTTCTTCGGTGGCGCCGACGTCCCCGAAGCAGCCCTCAAACTCGCGATCGCACGCGCTTACTTCAACTGCCGCGTCCGTCACGAAACAGAGATCGCCCACGAGACGGCACACGTCCCTTCGGGCTGGGAGGCGCTGCTGAGCAAGGAGTACGAAGCAGCAGAAGCCGAGGCCCAAATCGATCTGGCCACGATGCGACGGATGGTGCGCCAGATGAGAATCAATCTGCGCCGCCTTCCAGACCTCGCAGGTGCTCCGCAGCGAGACGTCGACCAGAGACTTGTCGGCGTCCTCGTGGGCCTCAACAGGTTACGCCTGCCCCAGGACGATCGGGAGTTCATGGCCGATCTGTCAGCCGCGCTGGCCTTCGACGGCGCCCCGGGCGACGACATCCTTGCCGTCTGGGAGTACGCAGCCATCCAGCACTCCTCACAGATGGCCCGGTACGAGGAGACGTCCCCCGATGAGCGCATCGATCTGCTGGTGAAGACGAGCCGGGAAGAGCTGTGTGATCTCCGCGAAGAGGTACGGACAGCCGTCGACCAGATGTGGCACCGTGCGACCCGGGGACTGGAACCCGAAGCAGATCTTTCCCGGCCCTGGTTGGCGCGGCGCGCGGCAGGCATGTTGATGGAATGGATGAGCGCACGACGAGCGCAGCTCGGCGAAATCTCCTTGGCCGACTGCTACTTCCTGAGCCTGGGCCATCTTGAGCTCTGCTGTCTAGCCGCCGAGCGCACCGCGGGTGGGGCATGGCAGCCACCCGTCGGAGAGGGCCGTGCCGGATTCATCACCCGAACCACTGGGCCCCGGCACAGAACCTGAACAGCAACCGCCGCCGCCTTGGCTGCTCGGGCGTAGCGGTGAAGTCCGGACTCGCTCCACGCTCTTGTCAACACCAGTTCACCCCCGGGCGTGGAGGCTCGGTCCAACAGCGCCGGTTGCTGCCCGATCGTGACGCTGAGGCCGGCGGAGTGGAGGGGCCCTGTCCGCGGTTCAGCCGGGTGGTGGCGAGAGCCGGGTCTAGGCCCGGCTCTCGCAGGACACCTTGTGCTGCCACACGCTCAATGCTGGTGTCTGGGTTCGTCATGCCTCACGTCAGTGGAAGGAGTCCGCAGCCGCTCGGGGAGAACCTCCGCAGAGGGTCGCACCCCAGTCGGCGAGGGGCAATAGAACGTGGGACACGGTTGGAACAATCCCTCCTCGCCACGGCACCGGATCCGAAGCCACCGCATCTTTGTGCAGGTCAGCGCCTGGCACTTGTTCTTCGGCCGCGGTCGTTGGGCGGGCTCTCCCTAGGGAGGGGACAGCAGTGAAACAACTCCCGCACACGGCGGGGTGGTAGGGCACGATGTGCTGCACGCGGCAGGTGACTGCCATCACCCCCGCGTGAAGAAGAAGGAGTCCGCACCGTCCGACGGCCGGCGTCAGCCGCACCTGTCGGGCCGATCCCCGAGGGGGAGATCCACGTGAGCCGCAGGCGTCATGCCGCGGATGCCGTCATGCCCGATCGGCATGCCGGAATTCGTCCACAGACCATTCTCGTCATCGTCATCGTCCTTGCCGGTGTGTGGTTCGCCGTGCGCGGAGCCGATCCCACCGTCGTCGTGCAGGTGTTGGGCGGCATCGGGGCCAGCCTCCTCGCCGCAGAAGGCAGGCTGCAGGGGTCATGCAGGCCCGTACACGCAATGGGCCGAAGGTGAAGGCGGCCATGGGACGACCTGAAAAGCCCCTGCCGACCGACCAGTTCAACCGCGGGCTGCTCGAACTGGCCTATTGGCTGAGGGAACGGCGCAAGGAATCCGGCCTGCGCTACATCGATCTTGCCGCCCGGACCCAGAACACTCAGCATCCCTGCTCCGTCAGCACTCTGCAGCGCGCCGCCGGCGGGATCTCCGTTCCCCGCCTGCCCGTCGTGGAGGCCTACGCGCACGCCTGCGGCGCATCAGCCGATCCTGCTCGCAGGTACTGGCGCGAAGCGCGGGCACAAAGCCGCCGAGGGCCGAGCGTCACACCGGTGCCCCGCCTGATCAATACCCCCGCTGAACTACGTCTCGCCCTGCAGGCCGCGTACGCGAAAGCCGGCTACCTGCCGCTGAGGGAGATGGAGCGGCGCGCCGCGCACGGCCGGCTTCCCACGACCACCGTCAGCCGCATGCTCCAGGGCATGACGATGCTCAGCCGTAGCCAGCTGCAGGCCTTCCTCGAGGTCTGCGATATTCCTGCCAAGGACCACGACGACTGGTTGGACGCATGGCAGCGCGCCACGTCGGCCCGATTCCACCGGGCCACCAGGGAACTCGCGGCGGCCGTACAGCCACGCCGTCGCGTGATCGAGTACGAGCGTCGCGGCCACGGTCATTTCCCTTCGCCGCAGTGGCCCACGCACCGCCTCTTCCAGGGCTATACACGGGATGCGGCCGCAGCGTATGCGGATTCCCGCAGCGGCGTACCCGTGGGGCGTGTTCCGGGGTCGGCAGGGGCCTTCAAGGCGGAGCCTCCGCACGGGCGCTGACGGCGCCCGCACCTGCCACCTGTGGGAGGACGCCGCGAGTCAGGCAGTTCCTTGGTTCCGCATAAGCGAGGAGGCGGGACCAAGGAGGCATAGGGCCAGCCGATGATCATTTCGAAGGGCACGGCGCCGACAGTGAAGGCGCCCCAGCAGGCGAGGAGACCGCTCCTCCGAACCACCGGCCAGCGCGCCTGTCGGAAGGACGCCGGCGGCGCGCCGGCTGAGCAGCGGATTTGTGAGTCCTGAGGCACCGTCAACTCGCTGTAAAAGGAGCTCTTCTTGAAGGGCGGGCGCTGCGGGGCGGCCGGTCGGGAGGCGGGTGGGGAGCCCGAGGGGCGACGGGCTGCGGGATGACGTTCTGATACTAAAGCCAATATCTGATGAGGCTTGTATTGCGGACGGAATGCTTCTAGTCTCCTCCAATATCTGATCGCGGATGAAGGGGTAGGGTCGGATGCTCGTGACGACAGGACAGGCCGCAAGCGAACTTGGCTGCGCCGTCACCACCTTCCGCCGCTTGGTCCACGCGAACGTGCTGCCTGGTCTGGACAGCAGGGGAAACAGGGTGATGGTGCCCTGGGACGTCGTCCAAGAGCTCCGTGACCGGACCGCAGCTCCCCTGGATCGCCTGTCCTCTTCGGAAGTGGCGGTGCTCCGCGTCAACGTAGCCCAGCCGGTCCAGGAACCCACACGCCAATGGATCGGGTTCTCCGCCGCGCTTGCGCCAGGCGACCTCCTCAAAGCGCTCCAGGGCTGGTGGCGTTGCGACCCCGAGAGTGTCGCTGCGGGCGGCGTGCTGCCCGTCACCCTGTCCGGATACGTGGTCGCGGTCCTGACACAGGTGCAGTCCTGGGAAAAGGACCGCGGACGCTACCGGTTCCCCGGCGCTGTCCTGGCCGGCTACGTCACCGACCTCGCCGGCCCCGTCAAGCACCTCACGGATGGCGGGCCCGCTGACCGGGCTGCCGCCGAGCTGCTGCTGGGCACCCGGCTCGTCTCACACTCGGGCGGCGCCATCGCCTATGTCCCCGCCGGTTCCACCACCGCCGGCTGACCTGTATCGCGCAAGGAACGTGATGGACGCCAAGACCTACACCGCCGCACTCGGTGAGCTGCGCACCCTGCGCGACGACATCAAGAAGGCTCAGGCCGCGCTCGCGAAACTGGAGGCCGAACGCGTCAGGAGGATCTCCGCGCTGGCGGCACACGACAAGGCGAAGGCTGAGCGGATCGCTCCGGCTGCCGGGTTGAGCCTGGCCGAAGTTGTCGCCCTGGTCCCCGCCCTTGCCCCCGACGCGCTGTCCGCCACGGCCCCGTCGGCGGCGCCCGACCTGATGCCCCAAGCAGCCCCTCCCGAACCGGCCCCGGCAGCAGATGAGGTGGACGATGTCCCGGGCGCCCTCGCCCCGGCACTGGCACCGGCCCGGGCCACGGCCCCCGTTCCGGCCGCGCAGCCCGCCGCACAGAAGCCGTCCGCACCACCGGCCGATGCCCCGGCCACCGCGCCTGCCCCGGCTGCTGCCGGACCTGCCCTGGCAGCAGCAGCGCGCAGCGACGGCGCCCGCGTTCTGCCGTCGGTACCCGATGGGCCCGAGGGGGAGCGGTGGTTCACCCACACCCCGAACCTGGCCTCCACGCACCCCAACTTCACCCAGCAGGCCCGCTCCACCGTCTTCCTGGATGCCTCCAGCGGGGTGCTGGTGCACCGCGACCGCACGCTGCAACTCGCCCTGGGCGGTGGCTCGGCGGGCGAGATCCTGGACGCGGTCTTCAACGCGGTCCCCGAAGGCGTGGAGCGGATCTACATCACGGGCGGCGACCCGTGGCACCGCGACTCGGCCCGCCACCCCTACCTCAAGGACGCGGTGGCCGCCTGGCTGAACGCCCCCGCACCGGGCTGGCGGACCGACACCGGGCGCGGCAAGGACCGCCTCGCCGGACACTTCGTCCACCCTCGCCACCCGGTCGGCCGCTACCAGCGCACTCACAGCGACGAGAGCGGGGAGGGCGGCCAGCATGTCGAATTGCGGTCGGTGGGGGAGTGGTTCGACGTGGACGGCGCCCACCCGGCGACCGTGCGCGACGCGTTCCGCCTGTTGTGGGGGGTACTGCGTTCGCATTGGCCCGACGCGGTCGTGATGGGCTCGCCCTCGCAGACCGGCCGGGACCTGTGGACCCGCACCATCCCCGCCAGGGGCCAGTACGCCGACGGCTACCCGGTCCTGTCCGAAGAGCTTCGTGGTCTCTTCCATGCCACCGCTGGTCAGGGCCGCACCGAACTGATCACTCCGCCCCGCGTGCCTGAACAGCTCCCCGCGCTCGTCGAGTACGACCGCACCTTCGCCTACGCCAAGCACACCTGGAAGTCCGCGGTGGGCACTCCCCGCCGCGTCACTGCCGCGACGTTCGCCACGTGGTCGCAGAAGGAACAGGTCAAAGCGCTCTTCGGTTGCGGTCACTGGCACGTCCGCGTCACCGTCCCCGACACCTGGGACCACGTAGGGATCCTGCCCGCCCCCGCCCCCGGCGACCGTGCCTGGTACTACCCCAGCAAGCCGGGCACCACCTTCACCACCTGGGCCGGCGGCCCCGAGGTCTACACCGCACTCACCAACCCCCTCACCCCGTGGAAGATCGAAATCCTCGACGGGATCCTCTTCGACGACGGCAAACCCCTGGACGACTGGTCCAAAAAACTCAAGGACTGCTGGGCCCGCCTCGCCGCCCAGGCAGCCGTACACGGTGACGAAACCCAGGCCACCGCCGCCCGCCTGGCCTCCCGCGCGGTGCGCGCCATCCTCCTGTACGGCATCGGAGCCTTCGCCCAACGCCCCCGTACCGTCACCGGCACCACCCCCCGCACCCTGGAGCGCGACGTCCCCGCCGACGCCGAAATCATTGCCTTCGACGACGAAACGATCACCTGGCAGCGCCCCACCGGATTCGCCCGCGACCCCCACGCCCACCCCGAATGGGCCGCCGGTATCTGGTCTTCGGCCCGCTCGGCCCTGCTGTCCCAGCGCATGCGCGAGGACGACACCTTCGTCGGCGCCCTCCACGTACCCGCGGCCAGCGTGGTCGCCTTCCGCACCGACGCCCTCTACCTCACCGCCGCCCACCCCTGGCCCTACCACGGCCAGCCTGGCGACTACCTCTACAAAGGCCACCTCACCGGCCCGCTGCCAGCCCCCGCCACCGAAGACGACCTGCTGGCCCTGCGCGACGCCGGACGCACCGCCCTCACTACAGGGAGCCGGTAATGTCCCCCACCCGCCGCACCAACGCCCCCCGCGCGCAAAGAGAGTTGAACGAGGCGGCCCGCCTCACCGACCAGCTGCAGGCCGCAGGCCTGTCCAAACGGGACGTCGCCCGCATCATCGGCCGCGACCCCTCCCTGGTCTCCCAGTTCTACACCCGGCACAAAGGCGCCGCCTTCGTCCCCGCCCTCACCCACGTCCTGACCGCCCTCCAGAGCGCAGGCATCACTGACATCGATGAACTCGCCGCCCTCGCAGCCCCCCACATCACCCGCCGCACCACCACTTCCGGCACCCGCGCCCGCGTACGCACCAAAGCCGTCCTGATCACCCCCACCGGCACCGGCACCGGACGCGCAGGCCACCAGGCCATCGCCTCCGGCTCCGCCCGCCTGCGCCCCCTGATCGCCGAAGCCGCCCGCCAGCACCTGCGCCTCGCCTTCACCGTCCGCCTGCACAGGAGCGGCTACCTCCACCCCTCCGGCTCCCGCACCGACTCGCCCGGCATCCGCCGCGACGTCATCCAGCGCACCGACCACACGGAGGAGCGTTCCTACGGAGCGGCTGCCACCGGAGGCTTCGACGCCGCCGACTTCGCCACCCGCGTCGACGCGGCCGGCGGCGACGTCACCGCCGCTGTCCACCAATGGCTCGTGGAGACCGGCCGCATCCATCCCGACGCACAGATCATCCATCTGGAGATCCGCACCTGGCGCCCTCGCTGAACCCGACGCAAGGACAGTCCAGGTGCGGGGCGCCGTGGGGCGGGATGTGCAGAGCCTCATCGGGCAGGCTGACCTTCCTTCTCGGCCGCGTATGAGCGATGGCCCTTGCGCGGGTGGCGGGGAGCGGGCGAGGCCGCACCGTAGTGCAGACCCCTGCCCTAGGGGGGACCCGCCACCTGCACAAATAGGGCAGAGGTCTGCACTGACAGGGCAGGGGTCTGCACCTTCGGATGGTGGGGTGACGATCTTCCCGCCCGACCCCAACTTCGACGCGCTGCGCCTGGAGCTGTCGCGGCTGCGGGGCGAGCGCGGCTTCACCTACGACGAACTGGCCGACCGCAGCGGCCTGGCCAGACGCACCCTCATCGAGATCGAACAGGGCCGCACCATCGGATCCCTCAAGACCTGGCACGCCCTCGCCCACGCCCTGGACGTTCCCGTCGACCACCTCGTCGCCACCCTCTGCGAGGGCCACACACCGCCGCCCGGCACCACCGCCTGACCACCCGGGGCACCCCCCGAAACCGAACCACCCGATCGTGACCCGAACGGCGAACGCCTGACGGCTTAACCGAACGCTCGTAGCAATGAATGGGGCTGTCCGGGCGATCCCAAGGCCACGCACACCCAGGTACGGCGTGTCAGATGCCATCTTCACCGCCATGCACCCCCCCGCCCCGCCACCGCGACGACAGCCGCACCGGCATCGTCCTTCCCCGCGCTCCACGTGCCACCCGTCCCACCCCTGCACCGGACCCAGCCGGCTGGGACACGTACGCCGACGGCAAGCCCCTCTGCGCCCTCGCCTCCCGGCGCCGCGAGCAGACCCCCACCCGCCGCGCATCCACGCAAGCCGACCAAAGCCCCAGCGCCCACCCGGACCACGCCATCCACCACGAGGAATCCGGCCCCACCCGCCGACAAACCCGACACCTGGACCACGCACCCCAGACCCTGCTCGACGACACCACTCCCGAGCAGCCTGCCGCGGCTCGTGGACGCGCCCTGACCCCCACTCGCGGAGCACTGCCATGCTGAGCCCGACCGACGAACAGACCCAGGCCGCCGATGCATTCCGGGCCGGCGACCACGTGGTCCTGCAGGCCGGCGCCGGAACAGGGAAAACCACCACGCTGGCCCTGCTCGCGTCCGCCACCCAAAGCCGCGGCCGCTACCTCGCCTTCAACAAGTCCATCGCCCAGGACGCCGCCACCCGCTTCCCGCCGCACGTCACCTGTAAAACCGCCCACTCCCTGGCCTACGCCGCCGTCGGCCACCGCTACCGCGACCGCCTGGGCGCGCCCCGCCAGGCCAGCTGGCGAATCGGCGCCGCCCTCGGCATCACCAAGCCCCTGCGAATCGGCGACTGCGACCTGTCGGCCAGAGCCCTGTCTCACGCCGTGCTGAAGACTGTGACGCGATTCTGCCAGTCCGCCGACCCGGCCCCGGCCGCTCATCACGTCCCCCGGCTGCGCGGCCTGGACGCACCCGCCCCGCACGGCCAACTTGCCGAATGTGTCCTGCCGTTCGCCCTCAAGGCCTGGGCCGACCTCCAGCACCCGCAGAGCGGCGTGATGCGCTTCGAACACGACCACTACCTGAAGATGTGGGCCCTGTCCCGGCCGAAGATCGACGCCGACTTCCTGCTCCTGGACGAAGCCCAGGACACCAACCCTGTCGTCGAGCAGATCTTCACCGCTCAGCGCTCCCACGCCCAACTCGTCATGGTCGGTGATTCCGCCCAGGCCATCTACGGCTGGCGCGGCGCCCGTGATGTGATGACCGGCTTCGACGGCACCGCCCTCACTCTGACCCAGTCCTTCCGCTTCGGTCCGCGACTGGCTGACGAGGCGAACCGATGGCTGGCCATCGCCGACGCCCCCATCCGACTCAGGGGAACCGACTCCGTCCCCACCCGCGTTGGCGCCGTCGACCAGCCCGACGCGATTCTGTGCCGCACCAACGTCGGCGCCATGACCCAAGTCCTCACCCACATCGACGCCGGCCAGAGTGTCGCCCTGGTCGGAGGCGGTGAGAGCCTGCGGGGTCTGGCTGCTGCCGCCCGGGACCTCAAAGAAGGCCGCCGCACCCACCACCCCGAACTCCTCCTCTTCCCTTCCTGGGCCGACCTACAGGACTACGCCGCCCACGACCCCGCCGGCCAGGACCTGCAGCCCTTCGTCGACCTCATCGACACCTACACGCCCGACGCTCTGATCGCCGCGACCAACCGGCTCACGGACGAGAAGACCGCACAGGTCACCGTCTCCACCGCCCACAAGGCCAAAGGCCGCGAGTGGCCCGCGGTGAAGATCGCTGACGACTTCACACCGCCCAAGGACACCGACGCCCAAGACGACAACGGCCAGCCCCTGCCCGGCCCGATCGATGACGCCGAAGCCCGCCTCGCCTACGTCTGCGTCACCCGCGCCCGTACCTGCCTTGACCTCGGGGGGCTGTCCTGGATCAACCAACACCCCGACGGTGCGCCTCCGGGCACTACGGCATCGTCGAAGTCTCGTGAGTGAGTGGCGCTACGTTTTGAGGTCGCCACTCTTTCAGACAGACACACGGACGTGACCGCAAGGCGGCCCTCCGTGGAGTGGTCCTGCCTTGTGCGACTTGCCGGGGAACCTGCTCCTGCTGACCCCGAAGGGGGATCTGGCGACCCCCGCAGGTCCCTGGGGAGTGTGAGCCGGGGCTCAGGGCGCGCCTTGTAAGTCCGGCCGACCTGACTCCAGCTATTGGGGTTGGGTGCGGATCCTCTGGAGTGATGGTCGGGATCAAGCAGTGAGGCGGTACTTCTGCTGGTCGGGGCTGGGGTAGAGGCGTTGGTGTTCGCGGGCCGCGTGGAAGGTCCAGTAGTCCTCGAAGTCGCCGTTGGTGATCAGCGCGCGGAGTTGGAGGACGGCTTCGGCACCGTGGAGTCCCCAGCGGGCGCCGGTGATGTCGAGGCGGTCGGCGATCAGGTGGCGGCAGGCGCCCTCGACGGCGCCGGTGGCGATGGGCCAGCCGACTGCGAGGGCGGTGTCGTAGTGGAGTTGGTCGAGGTGGCCGGTGAGGCAGCGGGCGCAGGTGGTGACGGCGTCGCGGCGGGTGGCGGGAAGCTGTTCGGCGGTGGCCTGGGCGATCATCTCGGTGGCGGCGCGGTCGGCGTGTCCGGCGAGGATCGCGGTGAGCTTGTCCGCGGCCCAGGTCTCGGCCTCGCGGCTGCCGACGGGATGGAAGGCGTGTGCCGCTGTCCACGTGTACTCGGCGACGTGCACGAAGTCGAGCAGGATGTTCAGGCGGATGCCGCGGCGGGCGGCTTCGTTCTGGATCAGGTCGAGTTGATGGCGGGCACCGTCGACGAGGACGATCCAGTCGCGCAGATACTGAGGGTCGCGGGATGTGGCCTGCGCGAAGGCGTCGGCGACGACTTGTTCCGGGGGCCGGATCACCGAGGCGGTGCACCACTTCTGCTGGGCTTTCGGGCCCTGCCGTGGTGATCGCATTGCACTACGGCCACCGGGTGGGTGCACGATGTCGTGCGGTCGACGCGAGGCCGGGACGGCGTCGAAGACGCAGGCCACGGTCGCCATCCGTTTGCGGTTGGGCTTCTCGCCCGGGGCAAGACGCCCCCGCCGCCCGGCCGCCGCACTCTTGGCCGCAGCCCGGCGGGTGGCCTCGCGCAGGGCCTCGGGCCGCATCACCACACCCTTGCCGTCGACCTGGATGATCAGCGGCATCTCGCGGGTGCACGGAGTGGGGATCTTCGCCGTGTAGTAAGCGGCTATGTCGACCGCGGAGGCGATGACCAGTTCTTGGAGGCGGCGCTTTCCCAGGACCTTCCCGCACCGTCGCTCGATCGCGGCGGCGGCCTGGTCGAATGAACCGTGGACCGCTTCCAGGGCCGCGAGGCGGGCAAGGCCGCGGGAGTGCCGACCGGCGGGCAGCGACAGCTGGGCATCCGCCGGATGCACGTTGGCAACACCTCGTCCGCGATGGGCGATCCGGCTCACGCGCACCGGTCCGAACACACACGTCAGCAGGCGGCGATGCCCCCGCTCACGCCAGGTCCGCGGCTGTCCTTCCGGACCGAGGACGACCGGCTGTCCTCTCTTGCCCCACATCGCCTCCTCCTTCCTGGCACGAGAATCGAGGTGGTCCTGCATCAACTGCCGCAGCAGCTCGCGCCCCAACTGCTCGAGCTGCACTTCGATTTCGTCATGCGCCAGGTCCGCCGCCGGGCCGTCGGCCAGTGCCGAGATGAGGCGTTCGAAGGCATCGCGGGAGGCCGAGTACGGATCAGATTCGGGTAAGGCGTCGTACTGTTCCACCGGGCTCTTCTTTCAGCAGATCCGATGTGGTTGGCACCCTCGAATCTACGGAGAAGAGCCCTTGGTCACCGGGAGTTGGTCCGGTCGGTGCCCGGACCGCGACGAGCGAGGCCGAACCGTCCCGGCACGTCTTCCTCCAGCCACCCCCGCTCCACCAGACGCTTGAGCTTCACCCTCGTGCCCTCGATCTTCCCGGTCGTCGCCGGCAGCCCGATCCGCGGCACAATCTGCTTGGCTTGCAAGGGGCCCGGTGCGTCGGCGATGACCTCCATGATGTCCCGGTACACGTCCGGCAGCATCGTTGTCACCAGGCCCTCCCGCCAAGGCGGGACCATCATCGCTCCCACTCCGTGCGGCTCCGACTCCTGCTCAGGCTCCACTGGCACGTCCAACTCGGCATCAGTCTTCGCGGCCGACAGCTCAGCCAGCACCTTCGTGACGGTCTCCCGCGTGATCACCAGCCGTGACAGGTCCTCGCGTGCTTTCTCCAGCCTGAGAGCCAACTCCGCAGCCTCAGCCTGGAGTTCCTCGACCCGCCGCCGAGCCGCAGCCTCCCGCGCCTCAAGCTCCTCCGACAAAGACACCATAGCGCCCCACCTCCACCTCGCCACGGTAGAAGTACGACCGCACCGCCCACGCGTCAATCAGCGTCTTCCCGGCTCAGCTCTCCCCCGAAAGGATCCACACCCATTGGGGTTCGGGGTATAGGGGTTTCGTAGCCGTCGATGGCGAGGGTCCGAGCAGGGCCGGTGGCCGAGGCGCTCCGAGTCGATTGGAGGAGAATGGCGGCGTCTTCCTCCGCCGACGCCACCGGGATCTTCGCACAGGTCTGAAGAGCCCAAAGCGTCACTTGCCTGGAAGGCAGGCCGCCGCGATGCCGAGGGAGGTGTTTCTCCCGGTCCGTCGGCATGCGGCTCACCATCGCGGGGGACCGCTCACCTCCAGGCCTGTGACTTCGGCCATGGCTCTGCACTCGGCACCCACTGCGCGGACATCCTCGCCCGAGCCTAAGTCTGGCGAGCTCTGGACTGCGTTCGCCGGCTGGACCACCATGCCCGACGCGAACGGTGTCGCCGCCCGAACGGCGCCCCCAGGGGCGCTCCTTGGGTTCTTCCAGGACGGCGGGAGTCCGTGCTGCGACCCGCAGAGGGGCGCCTACTGCAGCGTCGCAACGGGCAGGAATGGGGGCCTCGACTTGTAGGCATGAGGCGAGATGCGGAGTCACCCGACCTGAGGAGAAGCACCAACTGGCGGAAAAGGAGCGGTTGTTGCGCTGTTTGCCTCTACGATGTCTGCCTGCGCCGATGCCTCAAGCGCCCCATCTGTGCATGCAGTACGAGCACGTCACACCCCTGTCCGAATGGGAGTGGGGAGATACGGAGTAGCCTGATCGTGCACCTGACCTGCTTCTCCGCGCGTGGCTTTCGGTCCCTGACTGATGTTCAGGACATTCCGGTCAGCAGTCCGACGATTCTGGCGGGCCGCAACGACGGTGGCAAGAGCGCGGTTCTGACCGCGCTGGCCTTTCTTCTGGGAAGCCACCGCCTCACTGACGAGGACCGCACCTACGAACAGGGCGAGGACGCGAAGGGCCGGCGCTGCAGCGAGACCTGGGTTGAGGGCGTCTTCACTCTCGGCCCGGCTGAACAGGCTGTCGGCGGGCTGCCGCAGCAGGTCCGTATCCGGCGCCGCTCTCGAGTTGGTGAGGCAGCGTGCTGGGAGTTCTTCGGCTCCCAGCCTGCCGACAGCCGCCTGCAGGGCCTCGGTAGGCTGATGAAGAAGGATCTCGCCGAGCTCGTCACCGAGTTCGCGCTCGCCCCGCAGGGTTCTCTGAAGGAGGACCTGCTCGCGGCACTCATCGCGCATGCTGCGAACGGGCCACAGATTGAGGGATGGCAGGCCCTGCCGAAGGAGCTGGAGGCGCGTCTGCCACGGCTGCTGGCGTTCGGCGGCAAGGACGAAAGCCCCGACGACGCCGTGCGCACCGCCCTGAGCAGCTGCTACGAGACCCTGCTTGAAGACGACACGCTGCAGGGGCGGGTACGGGAAATCGAATCGGAGATCACCCAGCAGCTGGAAAAGGAGGCGGACTCCCTATGTCAGCACATCCGCCAGCACTGCGCTGACTTCGTCGGAGTGCAGGTCAAGCCCGAGGTGTCATTCAAGGGCGGTTTCAAACGTGCTCCGCTGGAAGTCTCCAAGGCCGACGGCGAACCGGTCGACCTCACCCGCTCCGGCCAGGGAAGCAACCGGCGGATCGCGCTGGCCGTATGGGAGTGGACCAGCAACCTGCTGGAACACAGCGGACTGGCCACCCAGGGCGAGGCTGAGGAAAAGCAGGAGCCGACACAGACCATCGTCGTCTACGACGAGCCCGACACTCATCTCGACTACCGACACCAGCGCACCGTGATGGACATCATCCGCAAGCAGTGCACCCTGCCCCACGTCAGCGTGCTGGTCGCCACCCACTCGATGAACCTCATCGACGGGGTCGACATCGCCGATGTCGTCCATCTCCGCCTCGGCGACAGTGGCCGCACCATCGTCGAGCGCCTCACCGACGACTCTCACGACGGCCTGGACTTCCACCTCGGACAAATCGCCGCCGCAGTCGGCCTGCGCAACTCCGTACTGCTGCACGAGCGCTGCTTCCTCGCGGTGGAAGGTACCACCGAACAGCAGTGCCTGCCTCTGCTCTTCCGCCTGTCCCAGGGGCTCTCCCTCCAGGCGGCCGGCATCGCCCTATGGGCCTGCGGCAACAACGAAGGAGCCCTGCTCCTGGCCGGATACCTGGTCCGCAACCGCCGCACCGTGATGCTCATGGTTGACGCAGACAGCCGCGCCAACAAGCACTTCAAGCAAGAAAAACTCATCAAGGCCGGACTCGACCTCGCCACCCAGGTCACCTGGGTAGGCGAAGCAGAGGGCTACAACGAGCTCGAAGAGCTCTTCACGGACGCGCAGTGGGCTGCCGCCGCCAACACGCACTGGCCCCGCCCGCAGGGCTCCACCTGGGCTCCCGAGGACTTCGCCGTCCACCGGAAGGGCAAATTCAGCTCCCTCTCCCTGACCATGATCAAAGAGAAAGCACAGAAGACAAGCCCCGATGGTAAAGGCGACATGCTCTACAGGCTCGTCTCCAGCCTCACCACAGCCGACGATGTCCCAGCTCAGCTGAGGAAGGCATTCAACGACGTACAGGCTTTGGCTTCCTGACGGCATTGTCCGCCCGGCGCCGCAGCATACGTTCCTTGCGCTGCTGCAGCGTCGGAGCCACCCAGGCATGCCAGCCAACCTCCGGCACGTACTGCCGGCCATGCCCGCGCTCTTCAATTCCGCACCATCGGCACCCGCCGGGCACCGTGATGCCTCCAGCTCCGGCAGAACGCGATAACGACATCACATCCTCCTTCCCCCTATCGCCTATCTTGCCTCCTGCCACTGACAATCACCCGGCAGCGCGGGCCGCCTTCCAACGCAGGCGAACAGGCAGGCACATTTCCCCTCACCAACCCCGGGCCATTCCCGCCGCCCTCCGATATCGGGAAAACCCCCCGCCACGCACACCCCACTCGTTACGGTCTGTGGGCATGCGGTTTCTGCACACTTCGGACTGGCACCTGGGCCGCCGGTTCCACACAGAAGACCTGATCCCCGCCCAGGAAATCTTCCTTGACCACCTGGTCGACACCGCCCGTGCCGAGCACGTCGACGCGCTCCTCGTGGCAGGCGACATCTACGACAGGGCCATCCCCAGCCTGGACGCCGTGCGCCTGTTCAACCGCGCCCTGCACCAATTCGCCGACCTCGACGTGCCCACCATCATGATCAGCGGAAACCATGACTCCGCACACCGCCTCGGCGTCGGATCCGGTCTTCTCGCCCGTGCCGGGATCCACTTGAAGACCGACCCGGACGCCTGCGACATCCCGGTCCTCCTCGAGGACGCCGACGGCCCCGTCGCCGTGTACGGCATCCCCTACCTCGAGCCGTCGATGGTCCGCGACCGCCTGGAAGCTGAAGCCGTCTCCCACCGCGCAGTGCTGACCGCAGCCCTGGACCGCATCCAAGCCGACCTCACCAACAACCAGCCCGCCGGCACCCGGTCTGTGGTCCTCGCGCATGCCTTCGTCACCTCCGGCACCGGGCAGCCCGAGGAACGCGATGAGAGCGAGGAGGCCGACAGCGAACGCGAAATCGCCGTGGGCGGTGTCGCCCACGTGGGCTCCGACGTCTTCCACGGGATCGACTATGTGGCCCTGGGCCACCTCCACGGTCCCCAGCGCGTCACCGACCGCATTCACTACAGCGGCTCCCCGCTGGCCTACTCCTTCTCCGAAGCCCGCCACACCAAGTCGATCACCCTGGTCGACCTCACCCCCAATGCCGTTCCCGCCCTCACCCGCCAGCCCTGCCCCGTGCCTCTCCGCCTGGAACGCGTGACCGGCTTCATGGAAGACCTCCTGACCAACCCCGACCACGAGCCGCTGAAGGATGCCTGGCTCGAGGTCACCCTCACCGACACGGCCCTGCCCTTCGAGGCCATGGCCCGCCTGCGCCGCCGCTTCCCCCATACCGCCAGCCTCAAGCACAAGCCCGCCCACATCCCCGCCCAGGCCACGAACACCCCCACCTACAGCCAGCGCATCCGCGGCCGCGGCGACCTCGACATCGCCGGCGACTTCATCAGCAGCATGCGCGGCACCGGCCCCACTCCGGACGAACACGCTCTGCTGCAGCAGGCCGTCCAAGCCTCCCGCCACAACGAGCAGCAGAAGGAAACCGTCTGACATGCGCCTGCACACCCTGCGCCTGCAGGCCTTCGGACCCTTCGCCAGCACCCACACCATCGACTTCGACGCCCTGTCCGCCGACGGCCTGTTCCTCCTGCACGGCGACACCGGAGCAGGAAAGAGCACCATCTTCGCGGCCATCTGCTTCGCCCTCTACGGCAAACCACCAGGTGACCGCGACCTGCTCCTGCGCAGCCACCACGCTCCCGCCGGCCTCCTGACCGAAGTCACCCTCGACGTCACCCTCGCCGGCCGCCGCCTGCGCATCCACCGGATCCCCGCCCAGATGCGCCCCAAGCGATCCGGCGACGGCGAGACCTCCCAGAAAGCCGAAACTCGGCTCAGTGAATGGGCCGTCGACGCCGACGGCCAGGGCCGCTGGGAACCTTCCAGTAAGTCCCACCAAGAGGCAGCCGTCGAGGTCACCGACCTGCTGGGCATGAGCCGGGATCAGTTCTGCCAGGTCGTCCTGCTGCCGCAGAACGAATTCACCAAGTTCCTTCACGCCGACGCCCACGGCCGACGAGAACTTCTCGGCAAACTCTTCCGCACCGGCCGCTTCTCCTTCATAGAGCGCTGGCTGAACGACCACAGCCGCACCACCGAGAAGAACCGCGACGCCGCCCGCGCCGACGTGCTGCGCCTGGCCGAGCGTATCCACCAGGCTGCCGGACCCGACCTGGAGACTCAGTACACGGCGCCCACCCCCGACGATCCGCGCACACTCACCGAGCCCGCCCGCGCCTGGGCCCAGGATCTCCTCCGCGCCAGTCACATCGAACACACCAGGACACTCCAAGCAGCAACAACGGCCAAGGAGAACCTGGTCAGACAGCAGACCTTCGAAGCCGCGGCCCGCGAACTCCACCAGCAGCAAGCCACCTACATCAGCGCCCGGCAGCAGTTCGACCTGCTCCAGGAACAGATACCGCACCAGGATGCACTGGTCCAGCGCCGCGACCAGGCCCGCCGCGCTCAACAGGCAGCACCGCTGCTGCACGCCGCGGACACCGCCGCTGACGACCACACCCGTGCCCAGAGTGTTGAACGCGCCGTCCGCGAGCGCCTGTTGCCCGAACACAAGGATCTGGACGCCAGTCGGCTGGAAACCGCCGAGCAGCGTCTTCGCGCCGAAGCTGCCGTCCTGACCGCCCTCATCCCTGAAGAAGACGCCGTTCACCGGCTGACCGCCGAGCTGGAGCGCACCGACGCCGAACGGCAAGACTTCGCCATCCAGCAACGCACAGCCCAGGACTGGCTCGAAGCCGAGCCCGCCCGGCGCGGCACCCTCGAAGCCCGGCGAGAAGCCGCCCGCCAGGCCGAAGAAGAAAGCCGCCGCCACCAGACCGCCTTGGACGGCCTCAAAACCCGCCTCGAAGCCGCCAGGCGCCGCGACACCCATCTCGCCAAGGTCACCAAGGCCGAACAGCAGCTGGCCGATGCAGAAGCGGTCACCGGCCAGACCAGCCAGGACTACCTCACCATCCGCCGCCGGCGCACCGAAGGCATGGCCGCCGAACTCGCCGCCGCCCTCACCGACGGCACCCCCTGCCCGGTCTGCGGATCCTGCACCCACCCGGCGCCCGCCGCTGCCCAGGACGGACAGCCCACACGCCAGGACGAGCAGGACGCGGAAGCCCTCCACGAGCAGGCCAAGGCCACCCAGAAAGCTGCCGCGGCCGTGCTGCACGGGCTCCGCGAACAGGCTGCCACCGCCACCGGTGAAGCCGGTGAGACCCCCCTGACCGACATCCAGGCCCAGCACACCATGCTCACCACGGAGTTGTCCGGTGCCCTGGACCACGCTGCAGACCAGGGCACCGTCCAAGAAGAACTCCTCTCACTCGACGGCGAGCACACGGCCCAGACCCAGCAACACAGCACCGCCACGGCCGGCCTGTCCGCCCGCAACGCCCACTACGACACCCTCACCCAGCAGCTCACCGAGCTGACGGCCAAGCTCACCGCAGCCCGCGGCACCTATTCCACCGTCGCTGCCCACGCCGACGACCTCACCCGCACCGCCGACTGCCTTAAAGAGACCGCTGAGGCCTCCCGCAGCCTCGCCGCCGTCGTCCAGACTCTTACGCACCGCACCGACCAGGCCACCCTCGCCGCCAAAGACCAGGGCTTCGACACCCTGGCACTCGCCCAGCAGGCCCTGCTCAGCGACGAAGACCTGCGCGCCATCGAAGAAGAGATCACTCAGTGGCGCGAGGCCTGTGCCGCGCACGCCGCAGTCCTGGAGAACCCGGCACTGCAACAGGCCGACGCGCAGCCTTCCGCCGACCTCAACGCCGCCACGGCTGCAAGGGCCGCCGCGGATGACCAGCACGCCGAGGCCACCGCCGCCGCCAGTGCCGCCCACACCCGCAGCCAGGCCCTCACCGTCCTTGCCGCCGACCTCGGCGCCGCCATCCAGCACCTGCAACCGCTCGAGCAGGCTCACCTCACCGCCCGCCACCTGGCCGAACTCGTCACCGGCAACTCACCCAGCGCCCGGGTGCGCATGCAGCTGGAGGCCTACGTCCTGGCAGCCCGCCTTGAAGAAGTCGTCACCGCCGCCAACACCCGCCTGCACATCATGTCCGAAGGCCGCTACACCCTCTCCCACTCCGACCACCAAGCCGCCCGCGGCGCCCGCTCCGGCCTCGGCCTGGAGATCACCGACTCCTGGACCGGCCGCCCCCGCAAGACCGACACCCTCTCCGGCGGCGAATCCTTCTTCGCCTCCCTGTCCCTCGCTCTCGGCCTGGCCGACGTCGTCACCCACGAAGCCGGCGGCAACCCCCTGGACACTCTCTTCATCGATGAAGGCTTCGGCACTCTCGACGAAGACACCCTCCACAAGGTCCTCGACGTCCTGGACTCCCTGCGTGCCCACGACCGCACCGTCGGCGTCATCAGCCACGTCCCCGAACTGCGCCGCCGCATCACTCACCGCCTGCACGTCTGTAAAAGCCCCGCCGGATCCACCCTCGCCCACCTGACCGAAGCGGCCGAATAGCCTGCGCCCTGACAGGGCGGGGCGCCTTGCCCCGCCCCCAATGTCCAGCCGACCTCCACGGAGCAGCACACCTTCATGGCTTTCGAAATCGAGCTGCGGCCCCACCAGAAGGAAGCCGTCGGCGCAGCCGTCCGCACCCTCACCCAGCACGCCCGCGCGAGTGTGATCGCGGCCTGCGGCACCGGCAAAACCCTGATCGCCGCCCGCGCCACGGCCCGCATCGCCCCGCGCGGACGGGTTCTGCTGCTGCTGCCGACACTGGACCTGCTGTCCCAGACGATCCGGTCCTGGCGCCTGGCCGGCCGCAAGGGCACCGCCATCGCCGTCTGCTCCCGACGTCAAGCCCTCGACCACGAACCTTTCGGCGCCGACGTCCCCCTCACCACCGACCCCGCCGAACTGGCCGCCCTGGTCGGGCAGTCCGGCTCCGGCCCGGTCACCGTCTACGCCACCTACGCCTCCCTGCCCGCCATCATCGCCGCCCACCGCGACCACCACCTGCCCCCCTGGGACCTGGCCGTCGTCGACGAAGCGCACCGCACCGCGGGCCGCCTGGGCAAGGCCTGGGCCGCCATCCACCACGACGACCAGGTCCCCGCCGCCCGCCGCCTCTACCTGACCGCCACCCCCCGCATCTGGGACCCCGACGATGCCCCGGACGGCGACGGGACGGAGACGGTGGCCTCCATGGACGACGAGGCCCTCTTCGGTCCCGTCGCCTACCACCTCAACCTCTCCGACGCCATCGACCTCGGACTGCTCGCCGACTACCAGATCCTCGTCCCCGTCGTCACCGACACAGACTTGCGTGACTGGCTCGCCACCGGAGCCGGCGCGGGCGTCGACGGACTGCACCTGGCCGGCCGCCAGGTCGCCGCCCTGCGCGCCATCCACGACCACAAACTGCGCCGCATCCTGACCTTCCATCACCGCGTCGCCGACGCCCGCGCCTTCGCCACCACCCTGACCGAGACAGCCGCCGCCCTTCCCGCACCCCTGCGCCCCCAAGGGCTGTGGGCGGACTGGGTCAGCGGCAGCCACACCCCGCAGATCCGCCGCCGTCTCCTGCTCGAATTCACCTCCCACACCAGCCCCGACACACCGGCCGTCCTGTCCAACGCCCGCGTGCTGGGGGAGGGCATCGACGTGCCCGACATCGACGCCGTGGTCTTCGTCGACCCCAAGAACAGCCCCGTCGACACCGTCCAGGCCGTCGGCCGCGCCCTGCGCCAGCACCCCGGCGCCGGCAAGAAGGCCACCCTCGTCGTCCCCGTCTACCTCACCCCCGACGAAGATCCCGACGACCTCCTCGGCGCGGACGCCTACACCCCGCTGTGGCGCACCATCCAGGCCCTGCGCGCCCACGACGACCGCCTCGACGCCCGCCTATCCGACCCGCGCACGAACCGCCCCACCATGCCCCCCGAGGACCCTGAAGCCTGGCTGCGTTTCGACCGCCCCACCCAGGCCGACGAGATCGCCCTTGCCCTGTCCCTGCGCGTTCTGGCCCCCAAGAGCGCCGAATGGCGCCGCGGCCTCGCCGCGGCCCGCCGCTACGGCCACACCCACCATCACCTCGACGTCCCGCAGACCTACGAAGACCCCACCGGCTATCCCCTGGGACGCTGGCTGACCTGGCAACGCCACCTGCACACCAAGGGCACGCTCGACGCCGTACGTGTCCAGGCCCTCGAACGCCTCGGCATCATCTGGGACCCCCGCCAGCAGGCCTTCGACCGTGCGCTGGCCCACGCCGCCGCCTACGCCGCCCGCCACCAACACCTTGCCGCTCCCGTCGACGAGATCCACGACGGTTTCCCCCTCGGCCGCTGGCTGGCCACCCAGCGCACCCGCGCCGAGACCCTCACCGCTCAGCGCGCCGCCGCCCTCACTGCCCTGGACCGGTGGTGGAACCCGCCCTGGCCGATCACCTGGCAGCGGTCCTACCATGCCGCCCGCCAGAGCCTGGCAGCCAACGACACAGCCTCCCAGGCACAGGCATGGCTCGAAGCCCAGCGCGCGCGCTTCGACCGCCTGCAGCCTGAACAAAGAGGCCTGCTCAAGGAGTTGGGACTTCTTGAACTGCCCGACGCGCCCGCCGAACCAGCGACGGAGAACCACCTGCCAGCGCGCGAGCGTACCTTCCAACGCGGGCTGGCCGCCGCCCGGGCGTTCCGCGAGCGGGAAGGCCATCTCGATGTCCCCCAGCGCCACATCGAGGAGGTGGAAGGACAACAGGTACGCCTGGGACAGTGGCTGAGCAACCTGCGACGGCGCCGTTCCAGCCGCACCCCGCAGCGCCAAGCCGCCCTGGCCGAACTCGGCCTGTGAGCAGGCGAGGGCGATGTTGTCGAGAACGGGCTGGCGGCTGGAGCCGGGCAGGGGCCGAGAGGTTCAAGCCAATGGCCTGACTGCGCCCTGGTGAAGCCGCGCAGCACGCCCACACTGCACAACAGGGAGGAATCCATCCCGGCCGGTGCAAGAGGGGGCAGAAATGGCGGCCAAACGTAAGAACAAGGCGGTGCGCAGACGACGCGCCGCCCGGAACAAAGCAGCAGCAGGAGCGCTTGCCGCGCTGGTCCTGCTAGGTCTGCTGCGGCCGATGTTGTTGCTGTACCTCGGCGCCCTGCTTGTCGCCGCGGGAATCGGCTGGATGGTGTGGCGGCTGTGGCGTACCGACCGGCTGCTGCGAAGTAGGGACACCGCCTGGAGGCGACAGGAGGAGATCGCAGCGGGACAGCGGACACTGGCTGCCATCGACGCGATGTCCGGCACCGAATTCGAGGAAGTGGTCGCCGAGTTATGCCGCCGTGACGGCTGCACGCAGGTGCGCCGAGTCGGCGGGAGCGGGGACAACGGAGCCGACGTGCTCGGCCAGCTGCCCGACGGCCGGACCATGGTGATCCAGTGCAAGCGGTACGCGCCCCACCGGACGATCGCCAGCCGCGAAGTACGCGATCTGCTGGGAGCCAAGGTGCATTTCGCTGCGGACGTGGCCATCTTCGTCGCCACCACACGCTTCAGCCGCCAGGCCGAGGCGTTCGCGGTCAAGCACCACATCCTCACCCTGCACCGTGACTTCTTCGGACTGTGGAACAACGGGACACCGTTGCTGTCTCTGGCCGAAGTCAATGGGCACGGACAGGGTGAAGCCCGTCATCGAGCACGCTGGAAACAGACGTACTCCAAGTAACCAGTCACACAACCCAGTTGGACGGACTGCTCGGATCGTGACAGGCGAGGGGAGCGGCACAGTACACCGGCCCCGCCCCTTGCCCGGGCACGGCAGCAGCCAACCATCAGCTGCGCCGGCACCAAGTCTGGAAGCCGCCGTGCCCGCCGTCACTGCACTTACTCGCTCAGCCCTTCCTGGTCGACGAAGCCGGGATGCTTGTCGTCAGCGCTCTTGGCGAGATGCAACGGCGCGGGCAGGTTGGTCCGCCCGTCCCACATGGCGGCCTGCTCCGAGATCCGCGCGGCCAGACCTGCCAGCTGCTCCTCACGCCAGCCACCGCGGCGGACGATGACGTATTCGCTGCGGGTCATGGCATGGAACGGAGCTCCCATCTGGGCCAGTTGACCGCCGGGGAGGGTGCGGCGCGTGTACTGGGTGCCGGTGCGCTGGCCACCGGCGTGCTGGCGGGACTGCCCGGAAAACAGCCAGGACACCACACCTTCGTGGTCGTGACGGTAGAGGATCTTCTCCGGCATGACCGGCTGCAGTGGGTTGGCCGGCAGCTTGCCCCCGCCGCCGGTACGCCGTGACGGCTGGGGTGTGCCCTGCCCGTTACCGACCCGCACGACTGCCACATCCCACCCCTGGGCGATCAGGCTTTGCCCGGGAACAGCGCCGTCCCCGAGCCGGTCGTTGCACAGTCCGGGCCAGATCCGCTCACGTTCCTCGGCGAAAACGATGATCGGGAACTGGTTCCTGAGCGCGGCCAGGGCCCCGTCCACATAGGTGCGCACGTTGTCCGGGCCGCCGTGGTCGTCCCGCAGGTGATGTCCTCTTTTGCCGATGGGGCCGGCATGGTGCAGGGCCCGGGCCTGGGCCAGGGGGAGCCAGCCCCGGTCGCTGTACATGAGGGTGGGCCAGTAGGCGTCTTCGCCGAGCGGGATGCGCATGGCGACCAGCGTGATGGCCAGCACGGCCGGCTTGCGCGGGCGGCCGGGACGGTCATCGAAACGGTGGTAGCGGGTCCACAGCCCCACCGCCACGGCCTCCCGGTCCAGGACAGTGTCCTTGGCATTGCGGTGGAAGGCGGTGGCGGCCAGGCGGTTGTCGATGATGCCGGAGTCGGAGTGCAGGCTGCCGAGTCCGATCTGCACCGCGTGGTCGTCCTTATAGGCGACGTCCGGCTCCGGCAGACCCGCTTTGAGAGCCCTGGACCGCGCGACCTTCTCGGGCGTGTTCAGCCGGTAGGGATCGCCGGGATCGGAGTCCATGGTGATGAACTGCGAGGGGATGCTGCGCTCGGCGAAGAGCCCTTTGAGCGCGTGCTTGGCATCCGTCACCCCCGCCTCCTTCTCCTGCTCGCTGGGGTAGCGAGTCTCGCACAGGGCGGTGACCAGCGCCCGCCCGGCACCGGGCTTGAACCAGGGCAGGCTGTTCAGGATCAGGCTGCGGTCGTGGCTGCCATGGCGCACCAGTTCGGGCAGCCGCACCGTCACGAGCTCGTAGCCGGGCGCCAGGACCACCGGCTGCTCGTCGGGCAGATCGGCAAGTTCGGGCCGCGCGTAGTCGCGGGCCAGCTGCCCCATCACCCGCGTGTGCCACTCGGCCGACTCGTACAGCACGACGGTGCGCACCGTATCGAGGCGGGCGGTAGCCATGGCGGCGGCCATCTTGCCGGCCGGCACGTAGGGCGGCAGGCTCCCGCCCGGCTTGCTGATCTTGATAGGGGTGCCGGTGTAGACGATGGGCTCCTGGCCGAGGACGCGTGCGGCGTGTTCCTCGAGCCGGGCGTGGAACATCGCCCCGGCACCCTTGTCGATCGGGTGCTTGCCCGTGCGGTGCACCCCGCGCACCTCTGAAAGTTCGTCCAGCCCCGTGAGGGGCGGCTGGGGCAGCCGGCCGACGCCGCAGGCCTCGACGATCTGCGCCGTCGCCCCGCGGTAGCGGACCTCCTTGGGCTGCATGAACCCGTCCGGGCCCTTCTCCCACCGGGCGGTGATCGGGGCCTTGAGGATGATGTCCGGGTTGACGGGATGGCGCAGCAGCACGTTGCGGATGCCCTTGTAGTGGGTGGCGACGCGCGAGATCCGCGCCGACAGATGCGCGATCAGCGTCTTTCCGCCCGGGACGGCCTCGACCTCGATATGGATGCGTTCCATGGCGTAGCCGGCAATGCGCCGGCGCTTGCCGCTCTCCTCGTCGATCCACGTCCGCTCGTGAACCAGCGGGGCCTGCCACGCCAGCAGGTCACCCTCACTGTCGAGGTGGAACCGCAGCGCAGGCAGCGACTCGTCGAGGGGGAGAGGCTGGGCGGCCAGCATGCCCGCCAGCCGCCACCCGGCCACCCGAAACGCCCAGCGGGGACCGGTGATCCGCCCCATGGCGTCGCGGTGCAGCAGCGAACTGAGCGGCTGGGGCCCGTCGTCGTCCAGCCGCAGCAGGGCGGCGAGGGTGTTACGGCTGTCATGCCCGTCCAGCCGCGTCTCCCACTCCCGCATCAGGGTGCGCACCAAGGCCTCGTCCACCGCCTTGGGTGTGACGATCACACTCCGCCCGGCCCAGCGGCCGGTCCTGGCGGGCCGGTCGGGGTTGGTGAACACCAGCCGCTCACCGGTCACGGCGCGCGCCGCCGTCTGCAGGGACGCGATCGGCTGCACGGCGTCCTTGCCCCGCGGCCGGGGCAGCCGCCGCCAGGCCGGCGCGAACGCCTCGCCCTGCGGATAGACGTGCACCGTGCCCAGCAGCCGGTCATCCAGCGGGAAAGACAGAGTGAACAGGCGGCCGCGGTCGTCACTCACCATTCGCCCAACTCCTCATCCTCGATCTCATCTTCGATCTCGTTCGCGTATCCGGTGGGGGAGTGCTCCGCCAGCCCCAGCAGGGCGTCGGTCATGGTGGTGCCGTAGACGGCGTCGATCAGCGGCATGTGGCCCTCGTCCTGCCATTTCCCGCGCAACTGCTTCAACAGGGCGGGCAGGGTGGAGTCGGCGGCGGTGCGGGTGAAGGCGGCGTCCAGCAGCCGCAGCCGCCCGTGGTCGCCGCCGCGGCGGGTGCGCCCGCCCAGCTGGATCAGCCGGGTCAGGATCTCCGCGACGACGGCGAGTTTGACGTCCTCGCCCAGCGACTTGAAGTAGCCCTGGCCGCTGCGGATGTCGTCGAAGATCTGGCCCGCCGCAATCCGCAGCCGCTCCAGCTCTGCCGCAGGATTCGGGCCGGGCCGCCGCCGTCGGTAGGCGAGGGAGTTGACCAGGGACAGCAGCACCGGGGGGTCTTCCATCACCGGGATGGGCCGATTGACCAGGCAGGCCACATGCAGCAGGGAGCGCCCGTCATGGTCGACGATGTTCAGGCCGCGCTCGACCCGGGCCATGGGGGCGATCAGGTACCGGCACCGGCCGTGGCCCACGGCGCGGGGGAACTGCTCGAGCCGGTTGCTGGGGATGGGCACCCAGCCGGGCGGCATCCGCTCCAGCGCCGCCATCTCCTGCGGCCGCACCGCCACGCAGATCTCGGATGCCGCGACCCCTGCGTCGATCATGCCGCGGGCGAGCGCCGGGCCGGCGTTGTAGGCGGTCGGCGCGAGCAGCGCATACGCCCGGTGTGCGGTGGCCGGATCGGCGGCCACCGTGTCGAGCTGGGCGGGAAGGTCCTTGCCGACACTGCGCCCCATGGCCGTGTAGGCGCGGCGACGGTTGGTTCCCTCGGTGCCGGACACCACGATGCCCGCCCCGTCGTCCTGGCCGGCCTGCATCTCGACGGTGAGGCTTCCGTTGACGTCGTCCGGCACGTACCAGGCCGGTTCCGGCAGGAGGTGGTGACGCGGCGCGTATGGCATGAACGCCGTTGCGGACATCCCGATCACCGCCCGGCGGGTGCCGGTATGGGCGAGCGCGGTCACCTCGCCCAGGTAGGCCAGGTGGGTGTGCGGATCCCCGACATAGGACTTCAGCCGCAGCGCTGTTTGGTGCCGGTCGGCGGGGTCGAACGTCTCGGAGAACGCGAACAGCGCACGCCCCAAGGGGCCGTAGGGGGCGGCCCGCCACGGCACGTGCGAGGCCAGGGCGTCCACCAGGCTGTTGCCGGCGGAGATCCCCGCTCCCTGCAGCGGCGCCGCGACCCCGACGATGCGGTGCAGGATGCTGGCCATCTCCTCCAGATACGCCCGCCGGGCCGCCAGCAGCGCCAGCGAGGACAGCCGCTTGTCGCCGCTCTCACCGGTGATCTCCGCGAAGGCTTCCCCGATGCGCTGCAAGGTGGCGTGGGTGAGCCGGTCCTGCCCGCCGGCCAGGTCCGTGACCGAGGACAGCAGCTCCCTCAGCTCGGTCAGCCCCTCGATCTCATCGGCGAACTCCAGCGGCCCTTCCCGCTTGTAGAGCTGGTTGACCGCCTGCATCTGCTGCGCGGTGGGCCGTTCACCCGCCTCCAGGTGGAAGATCCGGGAGGCGAACATGGCGTCCCAGCGCCGCGGGACAACCATGTTGCGCCGTTCCCGGTCGGGCTGGATGACACCGCCGACGAGGTGGGACACGTAGGACTCGGCCAGCCACATCAGATGGTTGATCAGCGGCCGCAGATGCTGTTCGAGGCTCATCGGCAGCCGGTGGCAGTGGCGCCGGAACTGGCTGTCGAGATCGCGTACCGGGGTGTGCTCCGCACCGTCCTGGGCCAGCAGCACCTGACGGGCCGCACGGTCGAAGGCCTGCGCCTGCAGTGCATCGGCCTCGTCGATGATGACCAGATGGCTGCGGTGCAGCAGGAGCTGCTCGGTGGTCATGCGCCGCCCCGGGGCGGGTCGGCCCGCCACCGGTGCGTGGATGTGCCCGGTGAGGAAGTTCGCATGGTTGGTGACGAGGATGTCTGCCGAAGCCGCGGCCCGGTGGTGGCGGAACTTCCCGCAGCCACCACGCCACGGACAGGCCATAGCCTTATCTGTTTTGGCCCCGTTGGGCTTGAGCTGGTCGCACGGCTCCTGGCCCGGCGTCCAGGCATCCACCGCTTCGGAAGAGGTGGTGGCGTGCCCGGTCAGGGGGCAGCTGTAGGACATCTCCCGGTACACCCAGGTCCTGAAGTCCGCATCGTCCTGCGGATTGCCGGCCGTCTGCTCGGCCAGCTCCATCATGGAGGCGGGGGAGACGACCGGAGTGACCTGCGCGGAGATCCCCAGAACGGCCAGGTCCTGCTCCAGCCGGTACACCGTGGCCAGGACCTGCGCGCTCTGCGGAACCACCAGCGAGATCACCCGGCCCTGCCGGGCGCACCACACCGCGACGAGTTCACTCAGGACGTTCTTGCCCATGCCGGTGGGGGCGTGGAAGACCCGCAGCGGCCCAGCCTCCACGCGCAGGAACTTGCCCACGCCGGTGCCGTCACGGCCGCGGGAGTGCTGCTGGATGTCGGCGACCGCCTTGCGCCGGTAGTCCTGCCTGCGCAGCGCATCGAGCCGGCCCGCGATCTCGTCCAGATCGGCGAAGGGGATCTCCACCTCGTCCGCTACCGGGGCCTCACCAAGTTCCCGCACCACGCTGGGAGCAGGGGGCCCTTGGTAGTCGAGGTCGTAGAAGACGTCCACCACCCGGCCCGACGGGCTGAGCGGATCCCTGATCCGCAGGTCGCTGACGTAGGAGCCGGGCGGCGCAGGCTTGGGCTGGGACTGCCCCTTGGCCGCGTTGTCCTCGAGCTCGTCCAGCACGGCATCGATGAGGGCTTCCTCGTCGCCTGAAGGGAGGATCAGCACCTGATCCTCCCCGTCGCCTGGGGCGAACTCGACCGCCTCGCCGCTCTCTAGAACCGCTGCCGTCTCCGTGACAAACACCGCATGGGAGGCCAGCACCGCCGGACGTTGCCGCAGCATCCGCGTGATCCGCACCTGATCGGCCAGAGCCAGCGCAGGCCAGCCGTCCCACAGATGCATCTGCCCCGTGGCCAGGAAGTGCGCATCAGCAAGATCCACCACACGCCGCCAGGCCGCCTGCTCCTGCGGCGCCCGGTTGGGGAACACCCGCGCGGCCAGCAGGACCGCCGCCCGCACTGTCAGCGGCATGCTGACGGAGTACCTCGTGTTCTTCGGCGACGTCATGCCCCCACCCCCTTCAGCCACTTCGTCACGGCCGCCTTGAAACGGCTGACCGTGAACACGCTGTAGCGCTGCCCATCAGCAGTCCGCAGTGCATCGAGCCCGGACTGCAGCTGATGCACCTGGCTGCGCCGGAAGTTGGGGACGACCACCGTCTCCCCGGCAGGCGGCCGGTCGATGATCGTCTGCGGGTCCTGGTGGTCCTTGACGTCCACCCGCCAGCAGTGCCCGTCCCCGAGGTAGACGCCGATATCCCACTCATCCAGGTTCTCCCAGCGCTTGACCCGCACCCCCTCCTGCTTCTCCAACCACTGCATCAGGCCCACCTCGCTCAGCCCGGGACAGGTGATGTACCGCCACACCCCCCAGTCCAGGCACAACACGCCCTCCGCCGGCTCCGCAGCCGTCACCAACCGGCCCCGCCCACCCGTCAATACAGGCGGCCCGCCCCGCTCGCCGGTGCCCGCGACCAGACCGAACCGGCTCTGATGCGGCGGATACTCACACCGCAACTGCCCACCCCGCAGCACCATCGGATACCGGCACTCCGGGCACGGCCACAACCACGACGACGCCCCCACCCACACCCGGTCAGAGGGAAGGGGCCAATACACGTCCATCCGCGCCACGTCACGCCGTGAGTACTCCTCGACCAACGCTTGCTCCGCCCCGTATGGCACCTCGGTCAGCATCGTCCGCGCCGCCACATAGCCAGCCTGCCCGCCGGAGCGGATATGCCGAAAGGCAGCCCGCTCCGTCTGCTCAGCCGTCTGCCGAACCCACGCCGGAAGCCACGTCCCACCGAGATCGAAGTACCCGTCGTCTCCATACAGGGCCTCCAGATAATTCATCCCCGCCTCGTGAGCCTCCTCCGTCAGCTCACCGTTGTCCGTCAGGACAACCAAATCCCCCATCGCAGAAGGCAGTTCGTCCCACGCCAAAGGCACCCACTCCCGCAGGCGCACCGGCAGCAAGTCGATCATCTCGGCAGGCGTCGCAGGACCGGCCCCCACAGGCAGACTCGACAAGAGCACCCCATGCATACGCGACAGCTCCCGCCACGCACGAGGCTCCTCAACCCGGTTGATCCACGCCGCACCAGCCCGCAGAGCAGCGGTAATGATCCTCCGAGCGACAACATGTTGACTTTCAGGCACAGCTCATCACCCCTCCACGCCCCACCAGTGGTATTCGGGGCCAGTCCAGACGGGCCAACAACTCCCGGAACCTACACGCCCGGTCTGACAACGCCCCCGAAAACCAACGAAGATGAGCCCCGCGGCAGCGGGGCACCGCAAGAAACCAGACATGCCGACAGGCATGCCGTGGGGCCATCAGGCCCCGCCCCACCCCGTTTGTCGGCCCGTCAGGGCCGAAGCTCCTCGGCACACCAAGGGGGGAGGGGAACCGGATAACTGTCCAACAAACCCTTACGACATCACGGCGTCGGCAGGCGCCGGACACACGGGCGATCCCTGCCCGGCAGGGCAGGGAACCTCAATGCTCCGGCACCTCGCTCCGGCACCTCACTGTCATGCCGCCAGGCATGACACCTTCAGACACAGGACAGCGGGGCCGCCAGGCCCCGCATCTTCTGTTCCTGTTGGCCCGTCAGGGCCAACCCAGTCAACACACAGTCATGCCGCCAGGCATGACGACTCGTCATCTTACGGGCCGTCAGGCCCGTGGTTGGCCGTCAGGCCAACTTAAGAGCCGACAGGC